>NZ_JBHXAY010000046.1:0-50791 GCF_042728775.1 Nocardia sp. NPDC060259 | reverse complement strand
GCCATCGTCCCTGTGCGGAACGATGGCGAGCGGCATGGTGGCGGCGGAATAGCCCGCGTCGCCGGGTGACTGGGCGATACGCAGTGCATAGCCACCCACACCCCTGCCGGCGGACCCGGTGGATCGGTCGCTGTACCCGCTGGATGACCCGGTCAACTCCACCGAGCGCTCAGCCAAGGTGCCGGAATCGTCTGCGGTACGACCTGCGGTCATTCACATCAACAGGGGCACACCAGGGTCGATGATTCGGTTGCGACTGCCTCGGTGGAGGCGCGACCCGCAGCGTTTCCGGAAGTGCCTGTAGGACAACCGATGTAGAGGTGCGTGCTCAATCGCAGATGGCAGGTCTGCGCCGACTCTCACGGGACGGCTCTCGTGCTCTCCAGCGGCTGTGGATCGGCGTCGGGCGGTCGTGCAGCTGAGGCAGTGGGGACCGGGATACCGAAGGGGAGTGATCGATCGGCAATTGTTGCTGGTAGCGGTGGGAAATATCGCGTGGGTGTCGGTGGGGGCGGGCACAATAGGCTGATGGCAGGACTCGGGGGAGCGCCGAAATTGATTGCGCTCGATGTGGACGGAACTCTGTTGGCGACGGGGTTCGCGATCAGTGCGCGGGTCGCGGCGGCGGTGGGGGCCGCGGTGGCGGCGGGAGCGCATGTCGTGGTGACGACCGGCCGCACCGTGCTCACGACGCGGCCGGTACTGAAGGAATTGGGGCTCACCGAAGGGCACGCATTGTGTTCCAACGGGGCCGTGCACGTGGACGTCGCGCGCGGTGAACCGGTCGCGGTGCAGTCGTTCGATCCGGGGCCGGCCGTACTGGCCTTGCGCGCACTGTTTCCCGACATGATCTTCGCGGCCGAACGGGTGGGCGAGGGCGTCTGGGCGACCGGCCACGGACCGGGGGAGTTCTCCATCGGCGAGTTCCAGTTGGTCGACCATCACATGCTGAGCAGTGTGCCGACGCCACGGCTCAACGGCTGGTGGCCCGGTGGAAGCGCCGAGGAGATGGTGCGGTTGCTCGCCTCGCTGGTGGTACCCGACACCTCGTGGGTGCACGGCGAATTCGGCCCCTGGCTCACCGTGTCCCGGCGCGGGGTGTCCAAAGGCTGGGCGCTCGAACGACTCCGGCGCTCCCTTGGCGTCGAACCGGAGGCCACGCTGGCCATCGGCGACGGCTTCAACGATCGCGAGATGCTGCGCTGGGCGGCGCATTCGGTCGCGATGGCGGGCTCGCCCGACGCGGTGCTCGCCCTGGCCGACGAGGTGACCGGCGACGTCGCCGAGGACGGTGTCGCCACCGTCCTCGAGCGCTGGTTCGCCGCCTGACCTGTCAGGCCGAGGCCGCCGCAGCCCGGTCGGCGGTCATCGCGACGAAATGCGGGTTGCTCATGATCCCGAGGACATTGCCGAACGGATCGAGCACCGCCGCGGTCGCGAACCCCGCACCCTCACCGCGCTCGGTGATCGGCTCGTACTCGGTGGCGCCCAGCTCGAGCAGTCGGGCGAAGGTGGCGGCGAGGTCCTCGACATGCCAGAACACGACACCGCCGCCACCGGGGGCGTTGCGCGCCCCCGCGGGAGCGTAGGCGCGATTGATGATGCCGAGTTCGGCCTGCATCGGCCCGACCCGGAACTCGTAGTAGCCGCCCGGCACCTCGTAATACGGTGCGATGCCGAGGAATTCGGCGTACCAGTCCTTGGCGGCGGTGAGGTCGTCGGCGTAGTACGTGGTGGTGGCCATTCCGCGCAGCATGTCTGCTCCTGTGTCGTCGTTGTGGTGAGGACAACTCTGCCAGCCAAAGTGCTCACCGAATGAGCACTTTGTTCGGCAGAATCATCGAGTATGCGAGCGGACAGATTGGTAGCCACCCTGCTGTTGATGCAGGCGCGTGGCCGGGTGACGGCCGCCGAGGTCGCCACCGAACTCGAGGTGTCGGTCGCGACCGCGCGCCGCGACCTGGAGGCATTGTCGGCGGCGGGCATCCCGGTGTATCCCCAGGCCGGGCGCGGTGGCGGCTGGTCGCTGATCGGCGGCGCCCGCACCGACCTGTCCGGGCTGACAGCGGGTGAGACGCGGGCCCTGTTCCTGCTGGCAGGCCCGGCGGCGCAGGCCGCACCCGAGCTGAAGTCCGCACTGCGCAAACTGGTGCGGGCGCTGCCGCACACCTTCCGGGAGGACGCGGCCGCCGCGGCCGATGCGGTCGTCGTCGATCCCGCCCGCTGGGGCCGTCCGGATCCGGAACCGCCTGCCGCGCTGTCACTACTGCAGCAGGCGGTGGTGGACCGCCGCCGGGCGCGCATCGAATACGTGCGATCAGGGGAGCGCACCGTCCGCACGGTAAGCCCCTGGGGACTCGTGGAGAAGGAAACGGTCTGGTACCTGATCGCGGGCACCGACCGCGGCCGCCGGACCTTCCGCCTCGACCGGATCGGCGAGGTCACCGTTCTCGACGAAACAGCCGACCGCCCTGTGGATTTCGATCTTCAGGCCGAGTGGTCGCAGATCGTCACCCGGATGGAGGAGCGTCGCGCCGCCGTGGCCGCCACGGTCCTCGTCTCCGCCGCACTGGCACCGATCCTGGCCGATCAGCAGGGCCGCAACTGCACCCTGCTCGGGCCCGCGGACGATGGCCGGATCCGCGCCGAGATCTCGGCCGACACCGCGAAGATGGTCGCCCGGCAACTGGCGGGTTGGGGCGCCGACGTGGAAGTCGTCGGGCCGCCGGAAGTCCGGGCGGAACTCGTCGCCCTTGGCACCGAGCTGGTGCGTGGCAACAGCTGACCGGACCGCGGAACCGGCTGCGCGATGCAGCCGGTTCCAGGCTGGGTGGAAGCGCCTGCGGGTCAGGACCGCGCGGGGCGGCGACCAGGCGCACTTCGCCGTCGATGCCCGCTAGGCGCGATCGAGTCGTCCGGCCAGGGCGTGGACGACCGCACTCGCCGCCACCGCGTGCCCGCTCATCGTGAAATGGATGAGGTCGGCACTCATCAGATCGGCGCGCGTGCGCACCGGGTGATCCCAGAACTCCGTGAGCACCGCATCGTATTCTGCTGCTACCGACCGGATCACGTCGTTCATGGCGGCCATCCGCGGCCGCATCGCGCGCATCGGCGCCATCCGCTCGATCTCCCAGACGTCGGCCACTGTGAACGCGGACACCTGGGCCCCCGCCTCCGTCAGCGCCGCGAACATCGCGGACAGGTTCTCCCGCAGCAGGCCCAGATCGCCGCCTGCCTCGAACAGATCGTTTCCGCCGCAGCTGACGTGCACGAGATCCGGTGCGAATTCCAGGATCTCGGGCAGCTGGCGTTCGCGAACCTGGGTACTGGTGGCGCCGATCCGCCCGGTATTGCGATAGGCCAGTGCGGGATTGACCGCGGACAAAATGGCCGCGACCCGGTCCGCCCAGCCGGTGGACGCGTAGCCGGGGCTCGGGTCGCCGGTGCCCGCGGCGAACGAGTCGCCCAGCACCGCGAAACGCTGCCACGGTGCACCGCGCAGCAGCGCGACGGCCTCGTCGGGGGAGATCAGCAGCGGGTCGTCGGCCTCGGTGAACTGCGCGGACAACGGTGTGGTGGAAGACATCTCGAAACTCCTAGCTCTGGTCGGCCGTACGGGCGTGCGACGGCACGGCGAGCAGCAGGGCTACCGCGACGCCGATCACCGCGCACACGGTGAACAGGGTGTGGAAGGCGCGCACGGCGTCGTCGGGGACGGCGGTGAAGACGGCGGCGAGCATCGCGACACCGAGCGCGCCACCTCCCTGCCGGGCGGTCACCGTCATGCCGATGCCCGCCGCGAACTGTTGCGGAGGAACCGAACTCGCGGCCGCGGTGCCGAGCACCGTAATGACGATGCCGATGCCGCCACCGCCGAGCAGCCCGGCGGGAACCCACGCCGACCACAGCGCCGGGTCGGGTCCGAACGCGTCGGTGCTCATCCACACCAGCGCGGCCGTGTACATCAGCGCGCCGACCACCCCGGCCCAGCGCTGACCCTGCGGTGTGGTGATCCGGCCGGCGAGTACCGAGGTCACCATGGCGGCCACCGCGCCGACGGTGAGCGCCGCCGCCGACTCGAGCACCGAATAGCCCCAGAGTGTGTCCAGGAACATCGGCCCCGCGAGCAGCCAGGCGAACATCGTCGCACCGAAGAGGAACGAACCCGCGTTGGCGAACGCGAATTGCCGGTTCCGCCACAGTGATACGGCCACCGCCGGTTCAGGGTGCCGCGTCGAGCGGACCAGCGCGAACACCACGAGCGCGGTGCCGCCGATCAGTGCGAGCAGCGTGCCCGGTGCGGTCCATCCCCAGCTCTGGCCTTCGGTGACCGCGGCGATGACGGCACCGAGGCCGAGCGCGACGGCGAGGATGCCGACCGGATCGGGCAGCGCGGAGTCGCGGCGCGTGTCGTCGACGACGGGCAGGCGCAGCCCCGGCACGATCAGCGCGATCGCGATCGGCACGTTGACGAGGAAGACCGCGCGCCAGCCGAGACTCTCGACGAGCGCGCCGCCGACCGCCGGACCGACCACCGCGGCGAATCCGCCCGCGGCCGACCAGGCGCCGATGGCCGAGCCGATCTTCTCCCGCGGCGTGGCCGCCAGGACCAGACCGAGCGCGGCGGGCACCATGAACGCCGCTGTCATGCCCTGCAGGACGCGACCGGCGATGAGCCAGCCCGCGCCGGGTGCGAGCCCGCACAGCAGCGAGGTGAGCGCGAAGCCCGCCAGCGCCAGCGCGAACAGCCTGCGCCGTCCGAGCGCGTCGGCGAGGCGGCCCGCCGGGGTGAGCAGCGCGGCGAAGGCGACCGCGTAGCCGCTGACGATCCAGGTCAGGGTGTTGGTCGGGGTGCCGGGGTAGGTGGTCGCGATGGTCGGGAACGCGATGTTGACGACGGACAGATCGAGAAAGGCGATGAACGCGGCGCCCGAGGCTACGGCCAGGGTGCGGCCCGCTGCGCCGGTGTCGGCCGTCGTGCTGGTCGGTGGATCTTCGGGCCGCGCGGAAACGTCGGTCATGGGGAGTCCTTTGCAGGAGAGAAATAAGAACGTACGATCGTTCGTAGGTAAAAGTACGACCGATCGTTCACTCATGCAAGAGGCGGTGGAACAATGGTTTCCATGACCCAGCTGACCGAGCCCGGCGATCAACGACTGGCCAAGGGTGCCCGCGCCAGGGCGACCATCGCGCGCCGCGCCGCCGAACTCGCCTCCATCGAGGGGCTGGACGGTCTCAGTATCGGCATGCTCGCCACCGACTTGGGCATCAGCAAGAGCGGCATCGCCACGCTGTTCGGCACCAAGGAAGCGCTCCAGCTGGCCGCCGTGCAGGCCGCCCGTGACGTGTTCATCGAACAGGTCATCGCGCCGAGCCTGCGCGAACCGCGCGGCATCGGCCGGATCCGGACGTTGATCGATCGATGGTTCGCCCATATCGACGAACCGCCCTTCCCCGGCGGCTGCTTCCGCGTCGCCACGCTGACCGAATTCAGCAGCAAGTCCGGCCCGATCCACGACGCCGTGGTCGCCGATCGTGACGAGTGGTTGGCTCTGTTGGCCGACGAGGTTCGCAAGGCGCAGGAACTGGGCGACTTCGCCGGCGCCGACCCCGAGCTCCTGGTGTTCGAGCTCGACGCGGTCGTGAGTGCCGCCAATATCGCCCGCCAGATCGGTGATTCCGCGCGAGTCGACGCCGCCCGGTCCATCGCGACCCGACTCCTGTCCCCGGGGCCGACCGGTACCGCCTGATTCCAGATCCGGGGGGATGAACGCGGACGGCGCCGGTACCCATGTCGGGTAGCAGCGCCGTCGTGCGGGGAACGTTGTTCAGTGGTGGTGTGCGTGCTGCGGCGCGGCAACGCCCGCGGTCAGGGTGAACGCGGCGGTGCGGACGACATCGCCGTGCTGGAAGTCGAGGAACAACCGGTAGGTGCCCGGACCGGGAACCGCTGTGTGGAAGGTGATCTCCGGTCCCGCCGGGGTGATCCCGTCGCCCGGTTCGCCAGTGGGGTGCACGTGCACGTAGGCGAGATCGCCTGCCCGCAGGATCACGAGGTGGCCGAAGGCGGCCAGGTAGGGCTGCAGATCTGTCACCGGCACACCGTCTTTGCGCACGGTCAGCGTCAGCAGGTCGCCCTCGGTGCGCAACTCGCCGTCCACGGTCACCTCGTAGCCGTCTACCTCCGTGGTCCGGTCGACCACCGGAACCGGCTGCGGCGCATAGTGACCCGCGATGGCGAGATCTGCGCCGAGGGTGATCGTCCGGCCGAGGGCGCGCGGCGCGATGTCGGTGAACACGCGGTAGGCGCCCGCCTCCGGCAGGTCGAGGCGGATCACCCAGGTGCCATCGGCCTCGCGCACCGGATGGACGTGCCAGAACCCCGTCAGCTCCCGCCGCGCGACGATCAGATGCAGTTCGCGATCGTGAATCGGATCGAACTCGGTGACCGCGGTCCCGTCCGGCCCGAGGATCCGGAACCGGAAGTCGATACCACCCGGCTCGGCGATCGTGGTCTCGAGATCGAGCGTGTACCCGTCCTGGGTGACCAGCAGGCCGCCGGGGGCTCCCGCGGCGTGGCCCGCGTGGGCGTCACCGTGGCCTGCGTGCTCGTCGACGGGGGTGTGCTCGGGTGCGGCGTGCCTGCCGTGATGCTGGTGTGCCGCATGGCCGTCGGTATCGGTTCCGTGCCCGGCGTGGTTGTCCTGGTGTCCCGCGTGCGCGGGCTGGGTCGCGGTGTCAGCGTGACCGGCGTGGGTGTGGTGTCCGGCGTGGGCGTTGGTGCTCATCGTTTTCGCCTCTCAGTTCGCTGTGCTTCTGACAGGAAATGTATACCCCTAGGGGGTATGCAGTAAAGGCGATGGCCTGTGAACTGGGTCACGCGTGGAGTGAGGTTAAGCGGCGGGGGATCCCGACGACGTGGGACGCGGGCGATGCGCACGAACGTCCACGGGACGCCCATCGGGATCGTGCGCCGTCATCGTCCATTGCGTGGGCAGCGTCTCGATCGGTCCCACCGGCCATCCGGCCTCCAGGATCCGATCGCGCACCGCGCGCAGTTGGGCATGATTCCCTACTCGCAGACCCCAACCTCCCCGGCCCAGCGGGTCGGTGTCGGTGCGCGGAAGGGTCGCGGTTTCGACGATCATCAGGTGGTCGTTGCCGCCGACGTCGACCACCGCTATCCGGGGATCGAACGGAGTCGCCGCGCGCTCGAAAGCGAGTACCGCCCCGAGCAAGTCGGTGTAGAACGCCACGAGCCGGTCGAGGTCGGCAGTGGCGAGCGTCAGATGATTGATTCCGAGAAGATCGGGCATGGTCGGCCCCACTGTAGTGCGGCCGCGGAAACTCAGGCGGTGAGTTCGAGCTCCGCCGCGATCGAGCTGTCGTAGCGCGCCCAGACCACGTCGGTCAGCGCGGAGTGCGCCCCGATGACGCCCGCGTGCACGACATCGGGTGCCGCGGCGACGAGCCGATCGGTGAGCAGCCCGGGCGCGAGGAACCACGGTGCCACCACGATCCGCTCGGCACCACGGGCCCGCAGCCGGTCGATCGCGCCGCTGATACCGGGTTCTACTGTCGCGAAGCACATTTCGGCGCGGAGCCCGGTTCGGGTCGCCAATCGTCTCGCTACCGCGGCGGTCCGCCGATTGGCGGCCGCGTCTCGCGATCCGACCGCGGCGACTGCCACGCCCAGCGATCCCGCGTGCCCCTCCGCCGGACCGAACCCCCCTGGGAGACAGCCGGTTATGCCGAAGGAGTGCGCCGGTATCCGGTCCGCGCGCGGTGGGACGGAGGTGGCCGCGTCGATCCGATCGGCCAGCGCGTCGATCAGTCGCGGGTCGGCGCCGAGAACGTCGGCCTGCGTGAGCTGCAGTCGGGGATGACGGCGACCCGCATCGGCGAGCAGCGCGGGCAGGTCGACGCGGGCGTGGAAAGCGTTGCCGAGCAGAAGAGGAACGACGATCGCCTCGGTGTGTCCCTGGGCGGCGAGGTCGTCGACGACCTGGTCCACCGAGGGCGCGCTCAGATCGAGGAACGCGAGCCGGACGGTGAGATCCGGTCGGGCAGCGGCGATTTCGGCGACTGCGGCCGCCATCGTCGCCGCCGAACGCGGATCGCGGCTGCCGTGGGCGACCGCGATCAGCGCGGGCTCGCCACCGCCGCGCGGCGCCACAGCGGGGCCGCGCAGCGGGGCGAGCGTGCGATTCATCGGACCGCGGTACCGACCTCGACGGAGGTCAGCACATCGCCGACCAGGCCCGCGGCGAGGGTGTTGCCACCGGCGGGGTCGATCAGCAGGAACGACCCGGTGTGCCGGTTGGTGCGGTAGTCGTCGGCCGGGATCGGCTCGGCCAGCCGCAGCGAGACCCGGCCGATGTCGTTGAGCTCCAACGACTCCGGGCTCTCCTGCGCGGTCAGGGTCTGCTCGTCGAAGCGCTCGACGAGCGCGCCGACGATGGCCTGGGTGGTCTTGGCGCCGTGCTTGAGCAGCAGCCGCGCGCCGGGGCGCAGTGCCTTGTCGCCGAGCCAGCAGACGGTCGCGTCGAAGGTATCGATCGGCTCCGGCGCGTCGGCCGGGGAGGCGATGATATCGCCGCGCGAGATGTCGACCTCGTCGGCGAGCAGCAGCGTGACACTGCGACCCACCTGCGCGACCGCCAGCTCACCGTCGGGGGTGTCGACGCGCTCGACGGTGGTTCGCTTGCCAGAGGGCAGCACCACGATCTCGTCGCCGGGGGAGACCGAACCGGCCGCGATCTGACCCGCGTAGCCGCGGTAGTCGGGGTACTCGGCGGTGCGCGGACGGATCACGTACTGCACGGGGAAACGCAGGCCGAGCGCGTGCGTGCCGGTCGAATCCGCGTCCACCGGAACCGATTCCAGGTGCTCGATGAGCGAGGGACCGTCGTAGTACGGGGTGTTGGCCGACCGGCTGGCGATGTTGTCACCGTGCAGCGCGGACACCGGGATCTCGAGGACGTCCTCGTCGGCCCAGCCCAGCTTCGAGGTGAGGGTGTTGAACTCGGACGAGATCTCGGCGAACACCTCGGCCGGGTTGTCGACCAGGTCGATCTTGTTCACGGCCAGCACCAGCTTCGGCACGCCGAGCAGCGCCAGCACGGCGGCGTGGCGGCGGGTCTGCTCGATGACGCCCTTGCGCGCGTCGACCAGCAGGATCACCAGCTGCGCGGTGGACGCGCCGGAGACCGTGTTGCGGGTGTACTGCACGTGCCCCGGGGTGTCGGCGAGCACGAAAGAGCGCTTGGGCGTGGCGAAGTAGCGGTACGCCACGTCGATGGTGATGCCCTGCTCACGCTCGGCGCGCAGACCGTCGACGAGCAGCGACAGGTCGGGGGTCGACAGACCCTTGTCGACCGAGGCGCGGGTGACGGCGTCGATCTGATCGGCCAGCACGGACTTCGTGTCGTAGAGCAGCCGTCCGACCAGGGTTGACTTGCCGTCGTCGACAGAACCGGCGGTGGCCAGCCTCAATAGGTCGGACATCAGAAATAACCCTCTCGCTTGCGGTCTTCCATCGCGGCCTCGGACACACGGTCGTCGCCGCGAGTAGCACCACGTTCGGTCAGTCGGGACGCGGCGACCTCGGCCAGGATGGCCTCGTTGTCGGCGGCGTCGGAGATGATGGCGCCGGTCGTCGAGCCGTCGCCGACGGTGCGGTAGCGCACCGACCGGGTCTCGAGCACCTCGTTGTCGTTCGGGCCGCCCCACACACCGGGGGTCATCCACATGCCGTCACGCTGGTACACCGGACGCTCGTGGGCGTAGTAGATGCTGGCCAGATCGATGTCCTCGCGGGCGATGTAGCGCCAGATGTCGAGCTCGGTCCAGTTGCTCAGCGGGAACACGCGCACGTGCTCACCGGGTGCGTGCTTGCCGTTGTAGAGGTTCCACAGCTCGGGACGCTGACGCTTCGGATCCCACTGGCCGAAGGCGTTGCGCAGCGAGAAGATCCGCTCCTTGGCGCGCGAACGCTCCTCGTCGCGCCGGCCGCCGCCGAAGACCGCGTCGAAGCGGTGCTCGGTGATGGCGTCGAGCAGCGGGACGGTCTGCAGCGGGTTGCGGATGCCGTCGGGACGCTCGGTGAGGCGACCGTCGGCCAGGTACTCCTCGACCGAGGCCACGTGCAGGCGCAAGCCGTACTTGTCCACCACCTTGTCGCGGAACTCGAGCACCTCGTCCAGGTTGTGCCCGGTGTCGACGTGCAGCAGCGCGAACGGCAGCGGCGCGGGCCAGAAGGCCTTGAGCGCCAGATGCAGCAGCACCGTGGAGTCCTTGCCGCCGGAGAACAGGATCACCGGCCGCTCGAACTCGCCCGCGACCTCACGGAAGATGTGGATCGCCTCGGACTCCAGCGCCGCGAGGGTGTCGAACTCGGTCAGGCCGAGGTCGCGTTCGGTGGTGTCGGTACTCACAGGCTCACTCCCGGTGGTGGTGATGGTCATGATTGGTGCAATCCGCATTCGGTCTTGGCGAGGCCGGCCCAGCGGCCACTGCGCGGATCGGACCCCGGCTCGGGCTTGCGCGTGCACGGTGCGCAGCCGATGGACGGGTAGCCCTCCTCCACCAGGGGATTGACGAGGATGCCGTTGGCCTCGATGTAGGCCTGCATCTCGTCGTCGGACCACGGTGCGATCGGGTTGATCTTCACCAGGCCGAAGGCTTCGTCGAAGGAGATCAGCGGCGCGTTGGCGCGGGTGGGCGCCTCGACCCGGCGGATGCCGGTGATCCACGCGTTGTAGCCGGCCAGCGACTTCTTCAGCGGAACGACCTTGCGCAGCCTGCAGCATTCGGCGGCGTCACGGGCGAACAGATCCTTGCCGAGCAGCTCGTCCTGCTCGGCGACGCTGTGCTCGGGACGCACGTTCACCACGTTCACCCCGTACACGGCCTCGACCGCGTCGCGGGTGCCGATGGTCTCGGCGAAGTGGTAGCCGGTGTCGAGGAACAGCACGTCGACGCCGGGACGGGTCTGCGCGGCCAGGTGCACCAGCACGCCGTCCTGCATGTTCGAGGCGACGATGTAGTTGTTGCCGAACGTGCGGTCGGTCCAGGCGATCAGGTCGGCGGCCGAGGCCTCGGTGCCCAGTTCGGCCGCGCCCTGCTCGGCGATGGCGCGCAACTCGTCTTCGGACAGCTTCGCGGCGAGATTCGTTGTCACTGTGGGGATCTCCTCATCGACTATCGGAGGTCGGCCTCGTCGGCGCGCACTGCCCACACCGCGAAACGTTCACCGGATTCCCGGTTCTTGACGAAGTTGCGGACGACGCGATCGATGTAGTCGCCGAGCTCGACGCTGGTCACCTTGTGCTGACGCAGCTTCCGGCCGAACCCGCTGTCCAGGCCGAGGCTGCCACCCAGGTGAACCTGGAAACCCTCGACCTGATTCCCGTTGCCGTCGTCGACGAGCTGGCCCTTGAAGCCGATGTCGGCGATCTGGGACCGGCCGCACGAGTTCGGGCAGCCGTTGATGTTGATGGTGATCGGCACGTCCAGCTCGGCGTTGATGTCGGCCAGGCGCTGCTCGAGCTCCGGCGCCAGCACCTGCGAGCGCTTGCGGGTCTCGACGAAGGACAGCTTGCAGAACTCGATGCCGCTGCAGGCGAGCAGGTTTCGCCGCCAGATCGACGGACGGGCCTGCAGGCCGAGCGGTTCCAGCTCGTCGATCAGCGCGTCGACCTGGTCGTCGGCGATGTCGAGGATGATCAGCTTCTGGTACGGGGTGAACCGGATCCGGTCCGAGCCGTACTTCTCGGCGGCGTCGGCGACCTTGCTCAGGATGGTGCCCGAGACGCGACCGGCGATGGGGGAGAAGCCGACGGCGTTGAGACCGTTGCGCAGCTTTTGCACGCCGACGTGGTCGATCGGCTTGGCCGGCTGCTCCGGCGCGGGACCGTCGATCAGCTTGCGCTTCAGGTACTCGTCCTCGAGCACCTGACGGAACTTCTCGATGCCCCAGTCCTTGATCAGGAACTTCAGGCGGGCCTTGGTGCGCAGGCGGCGGTAGCCGTAGTCGCGGAACAGCGAGACGACGGCTTCCCACACGTCGGGAACCTCGTCGAGCGGCACCCACGCGCCGACCCGCTTGGCCAGCATCGGGTTGGTCGACAGGCCACCGCCGACCCACAGGTCGAGGCCGGGGCCGTGCTCGGGGTGGTTCACGCCGACGAAGGCGACGTCGTTGATCTCGTGCACCACGTCCTGCTGACCCGAGATCGCGGTCTTGAACTTGCGGGGAAGGTTGGAGTACTCCTTCTTCCCGATGTAGCGCTTGACGATCTCGTCGATCGCCCAGGTCGGGTCGATGATCTCGTCGAGGGACTCACCGGCCAGCGGCGAACCGAGGACAACACGCGGGCAGTCGCCGCACGCCTCGGTGGTGTGCAGGCCGACCGATTCCAGCCGCCGCCAGATCTCCGGGACGTTCTCGACCTCGATCCAGTGGTACTGGACGTTCTCGCGGTCCGAGAGGTCGGCGGTGTCGCGACCGAACTCGGTGGAGATCTGGCCGATGGTGCGCAGCTGGGCGGCATTGAGCGCGCCCGCGTCGCAGCGCACCCGCATCATGAAGTACTTGGCTTCGAGGATGTCGATGTTGTCGTCGTCGGTCCAGGTGCCGTCGTAGCCCTCTTCGCGCTGGGTGTAGAGACCCCACCAGCGGAAACGGCCGCGCAGATCGGCCTTGTCGATCGAGTCGAAGCCGCCCTTGGCGTAGATGTTCTCGATGCGCGCGCGCACGTTGAGCGGGTTGTCGTCCTTCTTGGACTGCTCGTTCGGGTTCAGCGGCTCGCGGTAGCCGAGGGCCCACTGGCCTTCGGAGCGGCGGCGGACCGGCTTGCCGGTGCGCTCGCGCGGCGCGACGGGGGCTTCGCTGCGCGGCCGATCGGGCCGCACGCGGCGTTCGGCTGCCGGGCGCTCGGGGCGGGCCTGCGCCGTCGACTGTTCGGTCGAAGCGGCGTCGGTGCTCGACGTCATGTGGGGTCGCTCCTGCGGGGTGGGTGGTACATCCGTGCTGAAGGCGCGAGGGGCTGGCTCGCGTCAGGTGGTCAGCGGGCCGATGAAAGTCGATGGCACCGGGGGGAAACCCGGGCGTGGACGCCGCTGCGCTACCGGGGGAAACCGGGCCGACAGCAGGCGCTGCAGACACGCTGGAAGTCGACGTGGCGCCGGGCCAC
Source organism: Nocardia sp. NPDC060259 (assembly GCF_042728775.1). Lineage (NCBI taxonomy): Bacteria > Bacillati > Actinomycetota > Actinomycetes > Mycobacteriales > Nocardiaceae > Nocardia > Nocardia sp. NPDC060259. The sequence continues at coordinate 37,592 of NZ_JBHXAY010000046.1, read as the reverse complement.
GAGTCGTACTCCAGTTGCGTGCATGGGCCTATTGTGCCATGTCAGCCGGGTCGTTCCGACCGCAAGGAGATATTTCCCGCACTTTTGGGGGAAATTCCCTGGACGGCCGTCCCGTTCTGTGACGGGGGTCATAGTTCACCGACCGGAAGCGACCGGTGATTCGTCATGGACCCTCCATGTGCGGTGCGGCACAGCGCATTGACCTGGAGTGTCGTTGAGGTTGCACAGTGGGTCACATGAGCAACGACGTCACCGTGACAGGCCAGACCCCCGGCGAGCTCGACACCGAGCTCGCGGCCATCACCGCCGTAGTCGACACCATCGCCCACGCCCAGGACAACGAACTGATCGACGAGTTCACCGCCGTCTTCCGCGCCGACGCGATCTGGACCACCGGCCACGGCAAGCGGCTGTTCGGGCGGCCCGCGATCGCCGAATTCACCGCCGAGGTGCTGCCCGGAGCGACCACGCACGGTAAGGCGACCTACGAGATCGAACATGTGCTGTTCCTGCGGCCCGATGTCGCCGCCGTCAAGATCCGGCAAAGCTACTTCACCCTCGACGGCGAGCTGTCCGGGCAGGGCACGCCCCTGTACGTGATGACCAAGGAAGACGGCGCCTGGGTCCTCACCGCCAACCAGAACACCCCCGTGGTGACGGACTGACGCGCTGAGTCGCTTGCCGGGCCAAGGGGCCGTGCGGGGCCGTTCACCAGGGCCCGGCAGACTGGAGGGGTGACTACCAGCGCTGCTCCCGGGGCTCCCGGCGTGACACCGGCCGATGCCGATCGGCCGGTGCTGCGCGATTTCGGGGGCGGTGCGTTCGGGGTGTACGTGCATGTCCCGTTCTGTGCGACGCGCTGCGGGTATTGCGACTTCAACACCTATACGGCGGGGGAGCTGGGGACCTCGGCGTCGCCGCAGTCGTGGCTCGAGGCATTGCGCGGCGAGCTGGCGACCGCGGCGGGCGAGTTCGCCGCGTTGCCGAGCGAGACGCCCGCGGTGTCGACCATCTTCGTCGGCGGCGGGACGCCGTCGCTGCTCGGCGGCGACGGGCTGGCCTCGGTCCTCGACGCGGTGCGCGCCAACTTCATCCTGGCGCCCGGGGCCGAGGTGACCACCGAATCCAACCCGGAATCCACCTCGCCCGAGTTCTTCGAGCGCATCCGGGCTGCCGGATACACGCGGGTGTCGCTGGGCATGCAGTCCGCGGCGCAGCATGTGCTGAAGGTGCTCGATCGCACCCATACGCCGGGGCGCGCGGTCGCCGCAGCGAAGGAAGCAAGGGCTGCCGGGTTCGAGCACGTCAACCTGGACCTCATCTACGGCACCCCCGGCGAGACCGATGCCGATCTCGACGCGAGTCTCGATGCCGTGCTGGCCGCCGGTGTCGACCATGTCTCGGCCTACTCCCTGATCGTCGAGGACGGAACCGCCTTGGCGCGCAAGGTCCGTCGCGGTGAACTGCCCGCCCCCGACGACGACGTCCTCGCCGGCCGCTACGAACGCATCGACACCCGCCTGGCGGAGGCGGGCCTGTCCTGGTACGAGGTCTCGAACTGGGCCGCGAACGATGCCGCCCGCTGCCGCCACAACCTCGGCTACTGGGACGGCGGCGACTGGCTCGGCGCCGGACCCGGCGCCCACAGCCACGTCGGCGGTGTTCGCTGGTGGAACGTCAAACACCCCGCTCGCTACGCCGACCGCGTCGCACTCGGTGGCCTTCCCTCCGCAGGCTGGGAAGCCCTCACCGACGACGAGCGCTACACCGAGCACCTCATGCTCACCGTCCGGCTCCGCACCGGGCTCCCGCTCCAGACCCTCGCGCCGTCGGCTCAGCCCGCCCTCGACCGCATCCTCGCCGACGGCCTCGCCGTCATCGCCGACGACCACCTCCTCCTCACCGACCGGGGCCGCCTCCTCGCCGACGGAGTGGTCCGCGACCTGCTCGACTGACCCTCGAAAAACTGGTTTCCATGCCGCGCGGACCGTGGCACGATGCGCCGCGTGGCAACGTCGCGAAGTGAGCTGGTGCGGTGGTAGTTCGACCTGGTCTGGTCGCTGTTCGAGTTCCATCTGGAGCGGTTGTCGGCAGAGGATTTCCTCTGGGAACCGGCCGCGTTGTGCTGGACCATGCGCCCGGACGGCAGTGGCGGCTGGGTCGCGGACTGGGCGGACACCGAACCCGATCCGATTCCGGTTCCGACGATCGGCTGGCTGAGCTGGCATATCGGCTGGTGGTGGAGCGTTGCCCTCGATCATGTGCGGCACCTGCCGCCGCGCGAGCGGACCGATATCGCCTGGCCTGGGCCGGGGTCGCCCACCGTCGAGTGGCTGCGGCGGTTGCGGGCGGACTGGGTCGAGATCGTCGACACGCTCGACGATGCCGCGCTGGACTCCGGCTCGGCCTATCCGTGGCCTGCCGAGGCCGGACTGACGATCGCTCATCTGGTCTCCTGGGTCGATGCCGAGCTGATGAAGAACGTGGCCGAGATCGGTCAGTTGCGGTTACAACGAGCAGTGGGCGCCGGGTCGCCTGACACCGATTCGTGACCCGCATTTCCGGGTCTGCGGGTGCTCGGGGCCACATCGAGGATCGCCCGGTCAACGTCATGAGATGACGTGATGCACACCTCACCGAGGGCAGTTCGCACCGGGGTCGCGAAGTGGAAGGTTCGGTGGGTTCGGGGTCGAAGATAACGATTGGGGGCGTAGGCTTCGACTCGATCCTAGGGAGCTATATGTCCACCGAACGGCACATCACCCTCGTCCACGAGCAGAGCGAATTCGCTGAAGCGCGCTCTGCGGAGAAGGCGGAGAACGCGCGGCAGTGCGCGGTCGCCGCTCGCACGGTCGCGTCGCATTCCAACGACGCGGAAGATTGCGTATCGCTGCTGGCGATGCTCGGCCTGGATGCCCTCGCGGGCAAGCAGGTGGGCGCCGCTTCCTCCGCAGCCCGGAGCTGACCCGGTCTGGGCCGCCCTCTCGGGCGGCCCTCGCCGGTCGCTCGGATCGACCGTGTGGCTCGGTGCCCTCGGCTCGCTGGTAATGGCGGGCCTGAGCCGCAGCTCAGTGCTGCGTGCCCGGCCAGCCACCATCCCCACCTCCGATCACGCCCCCGCTGACCGTCGGTCGCGGATTGCCAAGCAGTGCATCGGTATTCGCCTGTGTGATCAGGTAGTCCGGGAGCACGCGCTCGGCTTCGCTGTCCGGCGTTTGCCCAGCGCAAGGCGGTACGGCGTAATGAAACAGTCGATCGAGCACGCGGGTCGGCGACGGCGTGGTCGGTGAGTTCGCCCCGACCACCGATCCTGCCGCGCCCGGCATGCTTCGCCCGGCACCTGGCCGCAGCGGTTCCGCGTCGTGCGCAGGCAAAGAGGGTGTGCCCCGGGCTGATTGATCGCCCGAAGCTGCCGGTGCCCCAGCCAAGGCGGGCTGCGCGCCGCCCGAATGCGCCGACCCGTTGTGGCCCATCGACGTCATGGTTGGGTCCACCACCGACGTGGCTGCCCCCGCAGCAGTACCCGGCAATCCAAGCCCGTCGAACAACGCCGAATGAAAAGCCGGACCCATGGTCACCGTCGCATCGCTTGCCCCCACCGAGCTGCCACCCGGCCCCACCGAGCTGCCACCTGGCCCCGCCGGGCGGTCGCCCCGCCCCGTTGAGCCGCCATGCGGCCCCGCCGAGTCGTTTCCCGGCCCCGCCAGGTCGCTGCCTAGCACTGAGCTGTCACCTGGCACCGTCGAGTCGCCATTCGGCTCCGCCGAGCCAGCCGCCCCTGCCGAGTGGTCACCCGGCCCAGCCGAGCCAGCCGCCCCCGACGGGTCACCACCTTGTGCTGAGCCGTCATCGGACCGGGCTGACGCGCCGCCCGGTGCACTCGTAGCGAGGTCAGGAACAACGTTTTCCGAGCCGGTCGCGGCAGGTCTGAGCCTCGCTGCGTGGGTCGAGTGCGGTGAGTCAAGGGACTCCGACTGCGCGAACCCACCTTCGGCGCCACTGCCCGAATGCGCGCCGAAGATCTCGGCCGACCTGCCTCCGCGCACCAGCCGATCATCGGAATCCCCACCGGGAACGTCCCGCCGACTCGGCATGGGCAACACCGGAATCCGGGCATCTACTTCGCCGAAGGGCACCACATACCGCTCACGCATCGCGAGACGCGCGTCCTCGAGCGCCGCGGTTGCCGAGCGATGCGACTCCGCCTGACCCGTCGCGAGCAAGGGCGGACCCACCTCGGCGACGATCTGTTCCGGGATCGCGTACCTGGTCGCCACGATCGCATCGGCCGCAGTCCGAACCAGGCCGGAGAACTGGTCCAGAACAGCGGTCAGCTCGCGAGCTTGCGCGACATACCTGCCGACAGCCGCACTCGAGGCATCAGCGGCGGCACCGGACCACCCCGCCGAGTCGCGCGTGGCCCGTTCGAAGGCCGCCACCCCGTCCTCCCACAAGCGGGCGATCCGCGCGAACCTGTCCGCCTGCGCGACGGCATCAGTCACCTCGAGCGGCGCGAAGGCCGCGGCGATCTCCCGATGACGCCAACTTCGCGCGTTCTCACCACCACCCGGAATGCCACGCGGCTCATACGCGGTCACAGCGCCGTCTCCAGCAGATCAAGGTGTCCCGCAACCGATTCCGCCGACCGGACCCGCCCAGCCCACTCCTCGTCCGCGAGCATCACCCGATCCCGCACCACCAGACGCGTCGCACGGATACCGGCGACAACGCGCGCATGCTCCGCCATCACCGCATCGATGCTGTTCCCCTCGCCGCCGGCCTTCGCCCGCAACCGCGCCACCACCGTGGCGCCGGATATCAGCCGCGCATCACCTTCGCCCAGCCCCCAATGCGCCTGATCGCCGATCTCTCCGGCCAGCACCCTGATCTGGTCGATCACCCGGAGAAAATCCCCGCACCCCCGATCGAACCCGGCGAACTCCGCCGGATCCAGTGCCACCACCGTGGCAGCGGTGCTCCCGTTCTGCTGCATCACAAGCCCTCCCGACCCGCCGCCGACAGCTGAAAACCGCTGGTAAACAGTTGAATCAGTGCCGAACGTACGCCGGTGCGCAGAGCTCGGCCAGCCCCTGTCTGCCACTTGTGGATAAACCGCCGCCTGTGGATAACCCCGCCCACAGCAGCGATGTGAGCGGGCGAGCCGGGACCGGACAATTAGACTGGACAACGAGACGCTCCGAGCGTCCGCGTGCGAGTCTGTGCGGCGTACACAGCAGCACACGCGGGCCGATGACGTACCCGGCACGAGCGAGGAGGTGGGGTCGATGGCGTCGAGCACCGAGGATCGGCGGTTCGAGGTCCTGCGAGCGATCGTTGCGGACTACGTCGCCACCAAGGAACCGATCGGCTCCAAGTCGCTCGTGGAACGGCACAGCCTCGGCGTATCCAGTGCCACCATCCGCAACGACATGGCCGTGCTGGAAGCGGAGGGGTACATCACCCAGCCGCACACCAGCTCCGGCCGCATCCCCACCGACAAGGGGTATCGCGAGTTCGTCGACCGGATCGCCGAGGTGAAGCCGCTCTCGGGCGCCGAGCGCCGAGCGATCATGGAGTTCCTCGAATCCGGGGTCGATCTCGACGACGTCCTGCGCCGCGGTGTGCGGTTGCTCGCGCAGCTGACCCGCCAGGTCGCCGTCGTCCAGTACCCCACGGTCTCGGCCTCGATCGTGCGCCATATCGAGGTCGTCGCGCTCAATCCGGCCCGCCTGCTGCTGGTGGTGATCACCGACACCGGCCGGGTCGACCAGCGCATCGTCGACCTCGGCGCGGTGATCTCCGACGACGATCTCGCCGCGGTGCGCGGCCTGCTCGGCGGCGCGATGGACGGCAAGCTGCTGTCGGTGGCCAGCGCGTCGGTCGCCGGCCTGCCCGAACGCGCGCCGGCCAAGATCAAGGACGTGCTGGTCCGCGTCTCGACGGTGCTGGTGGAGACACTGGTGGAGCATCCCGAGGAACGGCTCGTCCTCGGCGGCACCGCCAACCTCACCCGCAATGTCGCCGATTTCGGTTTCCCCGGCTCCCTGCGCACGGTGCTGGAGGCGCTGGAAGAGCAGGTGATCGTGCTGAAACTGCTCGCCGCGGCGCAGCAGCCCGGCCAGGTGATGGTGCAGATCGGCGAGGAGACCCAGGTCGAGCAAATGCGCGGCACCTCGGTCGTTTCCACCGGCTACGGCGCGGCTGGCGCCGTCCTGGGTGGCATGGGTGTGCTCGGTCCCACCCGGATGGACTACCCGGGAACCATGGCGTCGGTGGCCACCGTCGCCCGCTACATCGGGGAAGTACTGGCGGAAAGGTGACGGCGGGCCGGGAACGGCCAACCCGCACTGTTAAGGTCGATACTTCGGCCGGTAAAGTTGAGTGGATTCGACTAAGGATGCGCCCGGCGCTCGGCTGGACCACAGCGACCAAGGACTAGAGAACTCACAGTGGCACGGGATTACTACGGACTGCTCGGCGTCGGCAAGAACGCCACCGACCAGGAGCTCAAGCGCGCCTACCGCAAGCTGGCCCGCGAACTCCACCCCGACGTGAACCCGGACGAGGCCGCCCAGGCCAAGTTCAAGGAAGTCTCCACCGCCTACGAGGTGCTGACCGACCCGGAGAAGCGCCGGATCGTCGACCTCGGCGGTGACCCGCTCGAAAACGGCGGCGGCGGAGCAGGATTCAGCGGCGCGGGCTTCGGCGGTCTCGGCGACGTCTTCGAGGCGTTCTTCGGCGGCATGAGCGGCCAGGGCGGTGGCGCGCGCAAGCCGCGCGGCCGCGTGCAGCCCGGCGCCGACTCGCTGATCCGCACCCGGCTGAGCCTGGCCGAATGCGCGGTCGGCGTCACCAAGCACCTGACCGTCGACACCGCCATCCTCTGCGACATCTGCCAGGGCGCCGGCACCAACGGCAATTCCAAGCCGGTGCGCTGTGAGACCTGCGACGGCGCCGGTGAAGTGCAGTCGGTGCAGCGCTCGTTCCTCGGCCAGGTGCTCACCTCGCGGCCCTGCCCGACCTGTCGCGGCGCCGGCGAGACCATCCCCGACCCCTGCCACAAGTGCGGCGGCGACGGCCGCGTGCGCGCGCGTCGCGAGATCGCCGCGCCGATCCCGGCCGGTGTCGCCAACGGCATGCGCGTTCGCCTGGCCGCTCAGGGCGAGGTCGGCCCCGGTGGCGGCCACGCCGGTGACCTCTATGTCGAGGTCGTCGAGCAGCCGCACGACACCTTCGTCCGCGACGGCGACGACCTGCACTGCACCGTCCGGGTGCCGATGGTCGACGCCATCCTCGGCACCACGGTCGTCGTCGACACCATCCTCGACGGCCCGACCGAGCTGACGATCGCGGCGGGCACCCAGCCCGGCGAGGTCATCCAGCTGCGCGCTCACGGCATGCCCCGGCTGCGTTCGGGCGCCCGCGGCGACCTGCTGGCCCACCTCGACATCGTCGTGCCGACCAAGCTGGACGGCAAGCAGACCGATCTGCTGCGCAAGTTCAAGGGCATGCGCGACAAGGACCGCGCCGAAGTGATGTCGGCCCAGTCCGAGCACAACAGCGGCCTGTTCGCCCGGCTGCGCGCCTCCTTCAGCGGACGCTGACCCGGTGGCCGCGACGGTCTTCTACCTCGACGAGGTACCCGAACCGGGCGCCGTCGCGGTCCTGGACGGTCCGGAGGGCCGCCACGCGGCGACCGTGCGCCGGATCAAGGTCGGCGAGCCGATCACCCTGTCCGACGGACACGGTGTGCTCGCCGAATCGGAAGTCGTTGCGGCCCAGAAGGACCGGCTCGAACTCGCGGTACGCACGCGGCGGGTGGCCACCCCGGTGACCCCGCAGGTGACCGTGGTGCAGGCACTGCCCAAGTCGGATCGCTCCGAACTGGCCGTCGAGCTGATGACCGAGGCGGGCGCCGACGTCATCGTGCCGTGGCAGGCCGCGCGCTGCGTCGCGAACTGGGAAGCCAAGGCCGCCAAGGGGATCGAGAAGTGGCGGGCCGCCGCCCGCGCGGCAGCCAGGCAGTCCCGGCGCGCCTACATCCCCGAGGTCGCCGACCTGCACCGCACCCGTGATCTGCTCGATCTGGTGCGCAAGGCCAAGGCGGACGGCGCGATCGTCGCCGCATTGCACGAATCCGGCACCGGCAAGTTCACCGAGCTGCCGCTGGGACAGACCACCGACGTGGTCCTGATCGTCGGCCCCGAAGGCGGCCTGGACGACACCGAACTGTCCGCACTGGCCGAGGCGGGCGCCGACATCGTGCTGCTCGGCCCGACGGTCCTGCGCACCTCGACCGCCGCCGCGGTGGCCCTCGGTGCCCTCGGTGCCCTGACCCCGCGCTGGTAATTCCGGTCCCGAGCGGCCGACCTGGCTGTGACCTGCGATCACCGGTCGATCGCGGTTCGGCCGATCCCCCCGTTATATCGCTGGGCGGTGTCGGTGCCGCGCGTTAAACTGAGCTCATCGAACACACAGTCGAGACCGGAAGCAGGCCATAGGCACTTTTGAAGAACTCAGGCGAGATCGGCGACCCCACCAACCCCGTAACAGGCATCGTCGCAGGCGGAAACAACGCGGGTCCCGCGGCGCGCACAGTGCGTTCCAGCATCGAACTCGCCCCGGAGTCTGTTTTCCCGTTCCTCGGCTCGGCCGACCAGAACCTTCGTCAGCTGGAGAAGCTGCTCCCGGCCGACATCCATGTCCGCGGCAACACCGTCACCATCACCGGTAAGGCCGGCGATGTGGCGCTGGCAGAGCGCGTCATCGAGCAGCTCGTCGCGCTGACCGGCCGTAATCGGGTGATCACCCCCGAAGCTGTCAGGCACACCGTCTCGATGCTCACCGAAGGTTCATCGGAATCCCCGGCCGAAGTGCTGAGCCTGGACATCCTGTCTCGTCGCGGCAAGACCATCCGCCCCAAGACGCTGAACCAGAAGCACTACGTCGACGCGATCGACGCCAACACCATCGTGTTCGGCATCGGTCCCGCCGGTACCGGCAAGACCTACCTGGCGATGGCCAAGGCGGTGCAGGCCCTGCAGTCCAAGCAGGTCACCCGCATCATCCTGACCAGGCCCGCGGTCGAGGCCGGTGAGCGGCTCGGCTTCCTGCCCGGCACGCTCAACGACAAGATCGACCCGTACCTGCGGCCGCTCTACGACGCGCTGCACGACATGATGGATCCGGAAGCGATCCCCAAGCTGCTCGCCTCCGGTGTCATCGAGGTCGCGCCGCTGGCGTACATGCGTGGCCGCAGCCTCAACGACTCGTTCATCATTCTCGACGAGGCGCAGAACACGACGGCCGAGCAGATGAAGATGTTCCTGACCCGCCTCGGCTTCGGCTCGCGGATGGTCGTCACCGGTGACATCTCGCAGGTCGACCTGCCCAACGGGCAGCGGTCGGGTCTGCGCGCGGCCGCCGAGATCCTCACCGATATCGAGGACATCCACTTCTCGGAGCTCACCAGCGCCGATGTGGTCCGGCACCGGCTGGTCTCCGACATCGTCGACGCCTACGACCGGTACGAGTCCGACACCCGCGCGGTGCCGGGTCCGCACTATCCGGGCAACCGGGCGCAGCGCCGTGCTGCCGGTCGTACGAACCGCGGGTAACTCACGCCACGCTGGCCCGATGCCGCTCCCGGCGGCGTCGGGTCGGCACCGTAGGCTGAACAGGTGAGCATCGAGATCGCCAACGAATCGGGCATGGACGTCCCCGAAGAAGACCTGGTCAGCGTCGCACGTTTCGTGATCGGCCGGATGGACGTGCATCCCGCCGCCGAGCTGTCGATGGTGCTCGTCGATCTCGACACCATGGCCGACCTGCACGTGCGCTGGATGGATCTGCCCGGCCCGACCGATGTGATGTCGTTCCCGATGGACGAGCTGGAGCCGGGCGGTCGCCCCGACAGCCCCGAGCCCGGCCCGTCGATGCTCGGTGACATCGTGCTGTGCCCGGAGTTCGCGATGGGTCAGGCCCAGAAGGTGGGCCATTCGCTCGACCACGAGCTGGCCCTGCTCACCGTGCACGGCGTGCTCCACCTGCTCGGCTACGACCATGCCGAGCCGGAGGAGGAGAAGGAGATGTTCGCGCTGCAGGCCCAGCTCCTCGAGGAGTGGTATGTGAGCCTGCGCGAGGAACAGCGCCGCGCCGAACTGGCCGAGCGCGACGCCCAACTACTCGGCAAGGCAGGTTTCACCGCACCGGGTGACGCACTGGGCCCCGCGTGACCTCACTGACCCAGATCCTGCTCGCGATCCTGCTGATCGGGCTCGGCGGGGTGTTCGCCGGGGTCGACTCGGCACTGAACACGGTGTCGAGGGCTCGCCTCGACGACATGGTCCGGGAGGAACGCCCCGGTGCCGCGCGCTTGCGCAAGATCGTCGACGACCGCCCGCGGTACGTGAATCTCATGGTGCTGCTGCGCATTCTGTGCGAGATCACCGCCACCGTCCTGCTCGCCGCGGCGACCCTGGAGCTGTGGACCGCGGGCACCGCGCTGCTGGTCGCCGCCGCGGTGATGGTGGTCGTCTCCTACGTCGTGATCGGCGTCGGCCCGCGCACCCTCGGCCGCCAGCACGCCTATTCGATCGCACTCGGCGCCGCGGTGCCGCTGCAGATCATCGGCGCGGTGCTGAGCCCGGTGAGCAGGCTGCTGATCCTGCTCGGCAACGCGATCACCCCGGGTAAGGGTTTCCGCAACGGCCCGTTCGCGTCCGAGATCGAGCTGCGCGAAGTGGTCGACATGGCCCGCGAGCGCGGCGTGGTCGCCGACGACGAACGCCGGATGATCCAGTCGGTCTTCGAACTCGGCGACACCGTCGCCCGCGCGGTGATGGTGCCGCGCACCGAGATGGTGTGGATCGAGGCCGACAAGACCGCGTCCCAGGCGATGTCGCTGGCGGTGCGTTCCGGTCATTCCCGGATCCCCGTTGTCGGTGAGAACGTCGACGACGTGCTCGGCGTCGTGTACCTGAAAGACCTTGTCCCGTATGCCGATCGCAGCCGCAAGGTGACCGTGCGCGAGGTCATGCGACCCGCGGTGTTCATCCCCGACTCCAAGCCGCTCGACGATCTGCTCGACGAGATGCAGCGCCGCCGCAACCACATGGCGCTGCTGGTCGACGAGTACGGCGGCATCGCGGGTCTGGTGACGATCGAGGACGTGCTCGAGGAGATCGTCGGCGAGATCGCCGACGAGTACGACACCGACGAGACCCCGCCCGTGGAAGACCTGGGCGACGGCCGCTACCGGGTGTCGGCGCGGCTGTCGGTGGAAGACCTCGGCGAGCTGTACGGATTCGATATCGAGGACTCCGACGTCGACACGGTGGGCGGTCTGCTGGCCCACGAGCTGGGTCGTGTCCCGCTGCCTGGCTCGAAAGTGACCGTGTATGGGCTGGTCCTGCGCGGCGAGGGCGGCGCCGATGCCCGCGGCCGGATGCGGGTGAACACCGTGCTGGTGCGCCGCGCGGCCGAGAAGAACAAGAAGACCGCGGCGGGCGCCGAGTCCGCCGAGGTCACCGTGCCCGACGACAACGGAGAAACCGATGAGTGAACTGGACGCCGAGGACAACAAACTGCTGGTGCTGGCGCGTGGCGCGCTGGGCCGCACCGGGGGCGCGAGCGGCGCCGCGATCCGCGACACCGACGGCCGCACCTACGCCGCGGGCGAGGTAGCGCTGACCGCGCTGCGCCTGACCGCGTTGCAGGCCGCCGTGGCCGCCGCGATCTCCAGCGGCGCCGAGGGTTTCGAGGCGGCGGTGGTCGTCGGCGGTGAGTCCGACGACGCCGGTATCGCCGCGGTGCGCGAGGTCTCGCCGTCGGCCGCGGTGATCCGCACCGACCGCAGCGGCGCCGTCCTGAGCGAGGTGCACGGTGGCTGAGAAGGAATTCCGTTCCGGCTTCGTCTGTTTCGTCGGCCGGCCGAACACCGGCAAGTCGACGCTGACCAACGCATTGGTCGGCACCAAGATCGCGATCACCTCCTCGCGCCCGCAGACCACCCGCCACACCATCCGCGGCATCGTGCACCGCGACCACGCCCAGCTGATCCTGGTCGACACCCCCGGCCTGCATCGTCCGCGCACCCTGCTCGGCCAGCGCCTCAACGATCTCGTGCGCGACACCTACTCCGAGGTCGACGTGATCGCCCTGTGCATCCCGGCCGACGAGAAGATCGGTCCCGGTGACCGCTGGATCGTCGAGCAGATCAAGATGATGGCGCCCAAGACCACCGTCCTCGGCGTGGTCACCAAGATCGACAAGGTGAGCCGCGACCAGGTCGCCCACCAGCTCATGGCGGTCTCGAAGCTGCTCGGCCCCGAAGCCGAGGTCGTCCCGGTGTCGGCGGTCAAGGGCGAACAGGTCGAGGTGCTCGTCGACGTGATCGCCTCGAAGATGCCGGAGGGCCCGGCGTTCTACCCCGACGGCGAGATCACCGACGAGCCCGAGGAAACCCTCATGGCCGAGCTGATCCGCGAGGCCGCGCTCGAGGGCGTGCGCGACGAACTGCCGCACTCGCTGGCCGTGGTCATCGAGGAGATCCAGCCGTACGAGGCGAACGAGGACATGCTCGAGGTGCATGCCCTGCTGTATGTCGAACGGCCGAGCCAGAAGGCGATCATCATCGGGAAGAACGGCGCCCGCCTCAAGGAGGTCGGCACCAACGCCCGCAAGCAGATCGAGCACATTCTCGGTACCCGGATCTACCTGAATCTGCACGTGAAGGTAGCCAAGGATTGGCAGCGCGACCCGAAACAGCTGGGGAAGCTGGGCTTTTGACCGGTTGAGCGTCGGCGGTACGGGGTATCGTTCGGCGAATACGCCGACAGTGCCCGGCGTGCTCGCTGATCGCCCGGGGAGGCCGTCGAAGTGCCCGATGCCAATGATGTCGGCAAGCTGCTGGAGCTGCTGCGGGCGCTGGAGATTCCCGACACCAAACCGCGGGTGCTGCGTACGCTGCTGCGCGGGCGCCGCACACTGCCCCGGCCGATCGTCGAACTGGTCGGGGTGCAAGGGCATTCCGCGCTGGTCGCCGACCTCTACAGCTGGCTGAGCGAATCAGACGGCAGGCGTGCGACGCCGCGGGCCAAGATCGACCTGCACGCCCCCGACCTGCCGCGCACCGCGCTCACGCCCGACCTCACCGCGGTCAGCTCGCACGACGATCAGGAGATCGCCGGGCACTGTCTGCCGATCATCCAGCAGCTGGTCGCCGGCTTCGCGGCCGACGACACGGCGATGGGCGCGATCAAGTTCCCGCGCTACCGCACCGCCGATTGGCTGACGCGCCAACGCGTCACCAGCGACGAGTCCGAGGCGCCCGACGAGTTGCGCCGCAGGCTGCCCAAGCTGCTGCGCAGCGGTTCGCCGACCAGCCGCTCCGACACCGCGGAAGGCGTTGCGGGCGACACGATCTCGCGGGTGGTCTTCGGTGTGCTCGCGCTGTGGCCGGTGCTGCGGTTGTGGCTGTGGGTGTCGGGTCGCATCCCCGGCATGTCGAAGGTGACCAGGTGGTTCTTGCACCAGCGCTACCTCGCGCCCGAATTGTCGGGCAGTTTCCTGGGTTTCGCGTCCCGGCTGACCGCCTCGCACCGGGTCGACGAGAACGAGGAGCAGGTCGCCAAACTCCTGATCCACGCGTTCCTCGAGGACCTGCGCGACGCCTACCGGCGCCGGATCTGGCGGCCGTCGAGCTGGCGGCGCACCGCCTACCCGGTGGCGCTGCTCGGCGGCCTGGCCGAGGGCAGTGACGGCGCGCGAATCCTCACCTGGGTCAACGAGATCAGGAACGAGACGGGCCATTTCGATCCGCTGGTGATCGTGGCCTTCCGCGACGAAGGCCCGAACCGCGAGGTCGGCGAGCTCGGCAACATCGGTGAACTGCGCACGCTGCGCACCCTGGAGAGCCTCGCCGAGCAGCCTTCCCCGCAGCCACCGGACCCGCTGCAAACCTGGGTGCGCGAGATCGACAACCGGCGTACCCATCGCCAGGCCGACGCCTGGTTTCTGCCGTTGCGCGCACTGCTGCCCGCCGACACGCCGCCGCGGATCAGCGATTCCCGCTTCCGTGGGCTTGCCCTGCCGCCCGCGCCGCCGATGGCCGCGCGCAGCTGGTTCGTCGGGCTGTGCGTGCTGATCCCGATCGTGCTCGCCATCGGCGCCGCGCTGGTGTACTTCCCGCCGCTGCGCAACGCGCCGTGCTCGCAGTGGCCGTGGACCGATGGCGTGTCGGTGAGTCTGCGTGACGGCGAATGCGTCGGCTACAGCGACAACACCGCGCAGCTGTTCGCCGACGATCCCGAGCTGACGGCGATGCAGCGCGAAGTGTTCCGGCTCAATACCGCGGCGGCCGAGGCACGCGAGAGCAATCCGAACCGTCCGCTGGTCTCGCTGGTGTACTTCGCCGGCCTCAGCTACGCCGACACCAATGTGCGCTACCCGCACGCCCAGGTCGAGGAGCTGGCCGGGCTGGCGGTGCAGCAGCGCCGCGCACTGCTGGCCTCCGACGAATCGGAACCGCTGCTGCGCATCATCATCGCCAACGGCGGCTCGGATATGCGACAGGCAGGCTGGGTCGTCGACCATCCATTGCGCGCGCTGGTCGCCGACGATCCCAGCGTGCTCGGCGTGGTCGGCATCGACCGCAGCACCGACGAGACCCGCGGGGCCATCACCCGGCTCGGCGAACTCGGCGTGCCCGCGGTGGCGACGACACTGTCCGCCGACGGGCTCGAGCAGGCCTCGCCGCTGTATTTCCAAGCGGCGCCGAGCAATGCCGTACAGGCGCGATTGATCGCGGACTACGTGCAGGGCGCGCGTGCGGCCAACGGCACGCCCCGCTACGACAAGGTGACGATCTATCACCCGGAGTCCGCCGACGATCTGTACGTGACGAGCCTGGTCGCCGACCTGCAGGCCGAGCTCACCACCCGCGGTGTCGCGCAGGAGAGTCTGAGCTGGCGCGAACAACAGCAGCTCTACCGGTTCCCCGCACCGTGCGAGACCGACGGTTTCGACCGGCGCACCCTGCTGTTCTTCGCAGGCCGTAACGACGACTTCCCGACCTTCGCCAAGTCGGTCAGCCGCGGCTGCCTGAGCGGAGCGGGCCCGGCGATCCTCGGCAACGACGCGGTGACGCGGCTGATCACCGACCCGAAGGCCACGGCCGCCCTGCCCGCGAATCTGACCGTGCGCTACGTGTCGAAGGCGGCGCCGGTGATGCTCGGCGGGGCCGATTGTGTCGGCGGCGTCGGCAAACTCGGCAATCAGCCGGTGCCGTTCGAGCACGAGCAGCTGTGCGTCGAACTGGCCGGACTGATCGAAGACCTGCGCGGCTACCCGGAACTCACCGACTACCGGCCGAGTTGGGCGGGCGACCGCACCGGCCTCGCGTTCGACGTCAGTGGATTGTTCCTGCAGGCCGTACGCAGCAGTCGCGGGGTGCTGGCCGACCTGCCGCCGAACCGGACCGCCATCGCGGTGCAATTGCGCGAGAGCGACTATCGCGGCGTCACCGGCACGCTCGGTTTCTCGACGCGACGCGTCGCCGACGGGTCATCGATCGCGGTGCTGGTCACGACGGCAGTCGGCGCCCCCGGACCCCAGCGCTGCCTGGTGATGTTCCCGCGCCAGACCGGTCAGGACGGGTGTCCGTCGGGCACGAAGAGCGATCTCGAGGGGTGGGTCGAACCGGGACGATAGTGCTCGACCTGCCGTGACTCACCACCACGGTGTAGGACGGTTGCGCTCCCAGCGCAGCTCCGATTCCAACTGCGCGGCCAGCGAGATCAGCATGGGCTCGCTGTTCGCGGTGCCCATCAGCTGAGCACCGATCGGCAGTCCGGTCTCGGTGAAACCGGCGGGGACGTTCACGCTCGGCCAGCCCAGCACATTCCACGGCCAGGTGTAGGGGCAGGCGCCGGTGATCAGGTTGTTGGTCGCGCCGACGCCGATACCGTCGATCTCCTCGGCGCGTGGTG
This sequence comes from Nocardia sp. NPDC060259, assembly GCF_042728775.1. Lineage (NCBI taxonomy): Bacteria > Bacillati > Actinomycetota > Actinomycetes > Mycobacteriales > Nocardiaceae > Nocardia > Nocardia sp. NPDC060259. Next base: position 21,603 of record NZ_JBHXAY010000046.1, on the reverse strand, counting down.
CGGGCGTGGCGGTGGTCGGGGCGAGCACCAGATCGTAGTCGTCGAAGAACGAGCCGATCTGCTTGTGCAGCAACGGTTCGAGGCGCCGCGCCGCGGCGAGCACCGGTCCACCGAGCACCCGGCCGACACGGGAGTTGGCGGTGGTGCGCGGGTCGACGATCGCCTCGGGCATCGCCCGGTGCACCCGGTGGATCCCGGCCATCGAACGCGGCAGGAACGACGCGCCGATCAGCAGCCCGTAGTGCAGGTCGGCCACGGTGACGGTGTGCCCCAGCGCGCGCAACGTCGTCGCCAGCGCGTGCACCGCCGCCGCGATCTCCGGGTCCAGCGCGGTCTTGGTCGCGGTGAACGGAATACGCAGGGACAGTGCGATTCTGAGCTTGCCGGGATCGCGCCCGACGGCAGCGCTCGCGTCGACCGGCGCCGGTGTGTGCAGGTCACCGCCGTGCGGCCCGGCGGCGACGTCGAGCAGCAGCGCCGCGTCGCGGACGGTGCGCGCGAGCGGCCCGTTGACGGTCAGCCCGTAGAACGCCTCGGCGTGTGGCCAGGTGGAGATGCGACCGCGCTGTGGCTTGATCCCGACCAGATTGGTCCACGACGCCGGGATACGCACCGAGCCGGCGCCGTCGGAACCCAGTGCGGCAGGGACCAATCCGGCCGCGACCGCCGCCGCCGAACCACCCGACGAACCGCCGGGGGTACGGGTGCGATCCCACGGATTGCGGGAGTGGCCGAAGGCGTCACCGCTGGTGAACGGCAATTGGCCCAGCTCACAGGTATTGGCCTTGCCCACGATCACCGCACCGGCGGCGCGCAGCCTGCGCACCGATTCGGCGTCCTCGGTCTTCGGCGCGAACTCCCCACCGCAGCCGAAAGCGGTGACCTCACCGGCGATATCGGTGTCGTCTTTGACCGCGATCGGCACGCCGAGCAGCGGCAGCCGCGCACCGGCGGCCAGCCGCGCGTCGGCGTCGGCGGCCTCCCGGAGCGCGGCCTCGCGGCGGACGACGCGGAAGGCGTTGAGCGTCGGCTGGGACGCCTCGATCCGGTCGAGCGCGTCGGTGACGGCCGCGACCGAGGAGACGCGGCCGTCGGCGAGCGCGGCGGACAGGTCGGCGAGGCCGAGATCGGCCGTGGGGTTCGGCACGACGCGGTCGGACACGGACATGTGAGCTCCATCTCTGCAGGTAATCGGGTCGACCGTAGCGTGAAGCTGGTCACCCGTCCACATACCCTGGGTGGATTTTTCGGCTATAGACATACATACGGAATGTATGTAACAGTGGATATGCCCAGCATTCGACCAGGGGAGGACCCCATGGGAATCAGCTCAGCACTCGGCCCGGCACGCGAGATCGCCCTGTCGTCCGGCCGCATCCGCTATCACGACACCGGCACCGGATCGCCGGTCGTGTTCGTGCACGGCCTGCTCGTCAACGCCGACATCTGGCGCGGGGTGGTACCCGGCCTCGCCGCCGCCGGACACCGTTGCCTCACACCCGACTGGCCGCTCGGCTCGCATTCGATCCCGGTGCCCGACGCCGACCTCACGCCCACCGGCATCGCGGATCTGATCGCCGAGTTCCTCGACGCGCTCGACCTCACCGACGTCACGATCGTCGCCAACGACACCGGCGGCGCGCTCACCCAGATCCTGATGACCCGCCGCCCGGAGCGGATCGGCCGCGTCGTGCTGGCCGCCGTCGACTGCTATGAGGTGTTCCCGCCGAGGCCCTTTACGGCCCTGGTGCGCGTCGCGAAGATCCCGGGCACGATCGCACCGCTGCTGGCCCCGCTACGGTCGCGGCTCCTGCAGCGGCTGCCTCTCGCGTTCGGCTGGGTGACCAAACATGAACTGCCACCGGCGATCGCGGAGTCCTATCTGCTACCCGCCCGGCGCAGCGCCGCGATCCGGGCCGATCTGCGCCGCTTCGCCGCGGGCGTGGACAACCGGTCCACCCTCGCCGCCGCCGAGCGCTTCGCCGAGGTCGACCTGCCCGTGCTGGTCGTCTGGTCCACCGAGGACAAGCTGTTCCCGACGGAATTGGCGCACCGGCTGGTCGCCGACCTGCCGAAGGCGAGCCTGCGCACCGTCGACGATTCCTACACCTTCGTTCCCGAGGACCAGCCGGAGTTGCTCGCGGAACTGATCGTGGAGTTCACTCGGCTGCATGCAGCGCCGTAGTCAGGAGGATCGCTCCCGCACCACCAGGGCCGCGCTCGAGCAGGCAGGTCGCGACCTGTTCGCCGAGCGCGGCTTCGCGGGTACGTCCGCCGAGCAGCTGGTCGCGGCCGCCGGGGTCACCCGGGGTGCCCTGCACCACCACTACGGCGACAAGCGCGGCCTGTTCCTGGCCGTTCTCGAGCAGCTCGAGGGGGAGATCACCGCCGAGGTGCAACGCGTAGTCGACGTCACCGACCCCGATGACGTCTTGGCGGGCATGACCGCCGGTTTGGCCTGTTTCCTCGAAATATGTTCCCGCCCCGAAGTTCTGCGCATCGCCCTGACTGATGCCCCCACTGTGCTGGGATGGCAGGCGTGGCGCGAACTCGAGGCCCGCCACGGCCTCGGCCTCATCACCGACCAGCTCGACCGGGCGACGAGCGCGGGGCTGATCGCGACCGTCCCGGTCCCGGTGCTCGCGCAATTGTTGCTCAGTGCGATCGCCGAAGCCTCCCTCATCGTCGCCCACGCCGAAGACCCGGCCCGCGCCCGCCTCGATACGCAGCAGTCGCTGCTGCTCCTCATCGCCGGCTTGCTGCGGCAGAGCTGATGCCTCGACCGTGTCCGTGACCGCGGTGTCGGGTCGACGTGGAAGACTGGGCCCGTGCGGTTGTATCGGGATGAGGCGGTGGTGGTCCGTCAGCACAAGCTGGGCGAGGCCGATCGCATCGTCACGCTGCTGACCAGGCAACACGGTCTGGTGCGCGCGGTGGCCAAGGGGGTGCGCCGCACCAAATCGAAGTTCGGGGCGCGGCTGGAGCCGTTCGCCTACATCGACGTGCAACTGCATCCCGGCCGCACGCTCGACATCGTCACCCAGGTGACCACGGTCGAGGCGTTCGCCGCCGACATCATCGACGACTACGGCCGCTACACCACCGCCTGCGCGATCCTCGAGACCGCCGAACGCCTCGCGGGCGAGGAACGCGCACCGGCGCCGAAACTGCACGCCCTCACCGCGAGCGCCCTGCGCGCCATCGCGGCCAAGCAACGCCCGCACGAACTGATCCTCGACGCATACCTGTTGCGCGCCATGGGTTTCGCCGGCTGGGCGCCCGCGCTGGACGAATGCGCCCGCTGCGCCACCCCGGGCCCGCACCGCGCGTTCCATGTCGCGGCGGGCGGCGCGGTCTGCGTGCACTGCCGTCCGCCGGGCGCGAGCACCCCGGCCGCCGGTGTGCTCGATCTGCTCGTCGCCCTGCTGAAGGGGGAGTGGGACTACATCGCGGGCGTCCCCGACAATGTCCGCCGCCAGGCCAGCGGTCTGGTCGCGGCCCATCTGCAGTGGCACCTGGAACGCCAGCTGCGCACATTGCCGCTGGTAGAGCGGTCGGCCGCACCGGCGACGAACCATTCGGCCGTCGCGGGCTGACCGCGCTCAGCTCAGCGCACCGCCCGCAAATCAGGCCAGGGCGACCATCAGGCAGGATAGAAGACGTGATTCTGCGTCGTGACTCTTCCGCCGGGGCCAAGCAGGGAACCGGTGCCGCCCGCACCGTGCGCCCACCGTCCGCGCACCCCTCCGGCGCGCGTCCGCCCGCGATCCCGCCGGAGCTGGTCCCCAACCACGTCGCGCTGGTGATGGACGGCAACGGCCGCTGGGCGCAGGAGCGCGGGCTGCCGCGCACCGCCGGTCATGAGCGCGGCGAGGCCGTGCTCATGGACGCCGTCGAAGGCTGCATCGAGATCGGCGTCAAGTGGCTCTCGGCCTACGCCTTCTCCACCGAGAACTGGCGGCGCAGCCCCGACGAGGTCCGCTTCCTGATGGGCTTCAACCGCGACGTGATCCGCCGCCGCCGCGATGAGATGCACGAGATGGGGGTGCGGGTGCGCTGGGCCGGTCGCCGACCGCGCCTGTGGCGCAGCGTGATCAAGGAACTCGAGATCGCCGAAGAGCTCACCAAGGACAACGACGTGATGACGCTGACGATGTGCGTCAACTACGGCGGCCGCGCCGAGATCGCCGACGCCGCACGGGAAATCGCGCGCCGGGTGGCGGCGGGGGAGATCGATCCGGAGAAGATCGACGAGGCCACCGTCGCCAGGTACCTCGACGAACCCGACATGCCCGATGTCGACCTGTTCCTGCGCCCCTCGGGCGAGTTCCGCAGCTCGAACTTCCTCATCTGGCAGGCCGCGTACGCCGAATTCGTCTACCAGGACACGCTTTTCCCCGATTTCGATCGGCGTAACCTGTGGGACGCGTGCCTGGAATACGCCAAGCGCGATCGTCGCTTCGGCGGCACCAAATGAGCGACGGAGCCGAGATGGACGCGGTGGTCACACCCGAACTGGACCTGCAGGCGCGCACCGGCGCCTGCCTGCAGATGCAGGACATCGACGTTCGCGTCGACGCCGACGGCTCGCTCGGCTTCGAGTACGACGGCGCGCTGTGCTCGATCCGCGCTGTCACCCTGGCGCCCGGCCTCACCGTGCTGTCGCTGACCTCGGTGCTCGCCTGGGACCGCCCGCTCAAGCCGCAGCTGCACAAGCGCGTCGCCGAGCGCAACAACGAGATCCAGTTCGGCTCGGTCACCCTGATCGGGCGCGGCAAACTGGGTGACGTCATCCTGCGCTACACGTTCCCCGCCGAGGGCCTCGATGATCAGGCCCTCACCACCATGCTGCTGCTGGCCCTGTCCGGCGCGAGCAGGGCCAGGCAGGGCCTGCTCGCGCCGTAGGCGTCAGCTCGAGGGCTTCCAGGTGATCTTGCCGCCCTGGAAATCCTGGGCCTTGCCGCCCTGGTAGTCGTATTCGTCGCTGGTGGGGTAGCCGTAGCGACCGCCCTCGGCGCCCGCGCGGATCCAGTCCGCCTGGATGTTGCCCCACACCGCGTGCGCGCCGGTCGACGAGGACCAGTAGATGGCGCCGGTCGGGAACATGGAGAACTGGCCGTCGCCCTTGCCCGCCTTGGACACGTCGCTGAGCGGGAAGCCCAGCGGGCTCGACTCCCAGCCGAGCGCGGCCCACCTGTCCCGGATCGGGCCGCTGATCTGGTGCGCGCCGGTACCGACGGACCAGTAGATCGAGCCCTTCTGGAAGTGGTTGAACCGGCCGGCGCCGCCCGGCGTCGACTGCTCGCGGGTGACCGGGTAGCCGAGCTTGCCCGACTCGTTGCCGTGCTCGGCGAACTTGTCGCGGATCTGCCCGGCGACGGTGTTGGCATTGGTGTCGGGGTGCCAGTAGATCGCCGCGTTGTTGGCGAAGGTCTGGTACTTGCCGCCCGCGGCCGCGTCGGATTCGGGGGAGGTGGGGTCGCCGAGCGCGGCGGCGCCCGCCTGGTCGTATTCGATCTCGATCGCGCCGCCCACCTCGAATTCGCCGATCATGCGCGCCTGCGCGGTGCCTGCGAGGGCGGCGGGCAGTACGGCCACCACGGTCGCGGTCGCGAGCGCGGCCAGGCCGCGTGATCGAAGGGTTCGTCGGTGCAATGCCACAGGAAACTCCCTGGTCGGATCGATGTTCAGCAATGTCCGGCGCGCGGGACCCCCTCCGGTGCCGCACCCGAACCTACCCGTTCGCCGACGCAGGTAACAGTGAGGTCTCTAACGATCTCCGGGCGGGACGACGGGCAGCATCACCTCGACACCCTTGGCGACCTCGTCCGGATCGACGTCGCCGAGCAGCAGATGCTGCAGGATGAAACCCGGCAGAATCCCGATGACCGTCTTGGCCAGCGCGTCGACATCGGTGTCGGCCGGAATCCAGCCCAGCTCGCGCATCCGCACCACATACTCGAGCCAGAGCTCACGCATGGCGGCGATGCCCTCGCGCACGGGTACGCCGGCCTCGGGTTGCACCAGCGCCAGCGCCCAGGCCTGCGGCGCCAGCCGCAACGGCCCGTCCGGACCACTGCGCTTGATCACCTCGGTGGTCAGCATCCGCATCACCTCCGCGGGAACCGGCGCCGTCTCGGCGCGGATGATCTCGGCCAGCCGCAGCCGCAGCGGCACCATCGTCTGCATGACGAGTGCCGCGATGATCTCGTTCTTGCTGGTGAAGTACCGGTAGACGGCCCCGGCGGACAACCCGGCCTCGGCGAACACATCCTGCATCGAGGTCTCGTGGAAGCCCTTCCTGGCGAAGCAGAGCTGCGCGGCATCGAGGATCTGCTGCCTGCGGCGTTCGAGGTGTTCTTCGCTGACTCGGGGCATGCCCCAAAGTAAAACGAATATCCGTTCTTGACAAGCGAGGCGGGTGAGTGTCACCGTTGAACCACCAAAAAGAACGAACATTCGCTTTAAGGGAGAACCGCCATGACGATCACCCGACGAGCAGTAGCGCTCGGCCTGGCAGCCACCGCGCTGCAGGCTCTGCTCCTGATCGCCTTCGCCTGGCCCGCCGTCAACCTGGCCCCGCGTGACCTGCCCATCGCGGTTACCGGCCCGCAGTCCGCGCAGATCACCCAGCAACTGCAGCAACGCAGCCCCGACTCCTTCGAGATCACCACCCTCGCCGATGCCGAGGCCGCCCGCACCGCGCTCGCCGACAACGAGATCTACGGCGCCATCGTCACCGGCGGCGGAGCACCGCAGGTCATGGTGGCCTCGGCCGCCTCACCCGCCGTCGCCCAGCAACTCACCGCCCTGGCCCAGCAGCTCAGCGGCGCCCCCGCCGCCCCGGTCCAGGACGTCGTCGCCACCGACCCCGACGACCCGCGCGGCGCGGGCTTCGGCTCGATGGTCCTGCCCCTGGTGATGTCCGGCATCGCCGCAGGCGTCCTGCTCACCCTGCTGATCCCCGGCTTCGCCGCCCGCCTCACCGGCCTGCTCACCTTCGGCATCGCCGGCGGCCTGCTCAGCACCCTGGTCTTCCACACCTGGCTCTCGATCGTCCCCGGCTCCTACCTGGAACTCGCCGCCATCGCCGGCCTGGCCGCCTTCGCCGTCTCCGCCACCATCGTCGGCCTGGCCGCCGCCATCGGCCGCCCCGGCATCGGCCTGGGCGCGATGACCATGCTCCTGATCGGCAACCCGTTCTCCGCGGCCACCTCCGCCCCCGAACTCCTCCCGCAGCCCTGGGGCACCATCGGCCAGCTGTGCCCGCCCGGTGCGGCCGCGTCCCTGCTCCGCTCGGTCGCCTACTTCGACGGCGCGGGCGCCCTGGCCCCGCTCGCGGTGCTGCTCACCTGGTCGGCGGCCGGTCTCGTCCTGCTCGGCGTCGGTGCCCTGCGCGCTCGCCCCTCGGGCGCTCCGGACCTCACCCCGGCACCGGTCGCCGTTCCCGCCTGAAGTCCCCGCGCGAAGATGCTCCGCACGAACAACGTGCGGAGCATCTTCGCGCGCCGGGCGCTGAACCTCAACCGTACAGGATCAGGTCTGCGCATTTCTCGCCGATCATGATGGTGGGCGCGTTGGTGTTGCCGCCCGTCACGCTCGGCATGATCGATGCGTCGGCTACTCGGAGTCCGTCGATTCCGCGTACGCGGAGCTGCGGATCCACGACCGCGCGTTCGTCGACGCCCATGCGGACCGAGCCGACCGGGTGGTAGACGGTGTGGATGCGGTTCGGCAGTTCTTCGCGCATCGCCGCTTCGTCGGTGAAATCCGCGCCGGGGACTATTTCGCCCTTGTTGTCGCCGGTTCCCGCCATGATCTCGCGGACCATGTCGATGCCTTCCAGAAGGACCTCGGTGTCCTTGGGAGCCGTCAGGTACGCCGGATCTATGAGTGGTGCGGCTGTCGGATCTGCCGATGCCAACCGGACGGTTCCCCGGCTCTCCGGGTAGATGAGCGCGGGGAAAATGCTTTGACCTGGTTTTTTGGTAGCCGGAACGATTCGCTTGTCGGAGTCTTGATTCGGCGACGGATAGACCCAGTAGAGGCTGAGTAGTTGCAGGTCGGGGATCTCGCGGGCATGGGAGGTGCGCACGAAGGCGACGGATTCGAAGGAGGAACCGGCCGCCCACGACGAACCGGGACGACATCGTTCCGCCGCCAGTCCGCGCAGGAAATACGACGTCGTCGGCTTGCGCAATGCCGATTTCATCGCGAAGGAGAGGGGGACGAAAAGGTGGTCGTGCAGGTTGTCGCCGACCGGCAAGTCCGCCTTGGCGGCGATACCCCGCTCTTTCAGATGCGCGGCGGGGCCGATCCCGGACAGCTGCAAGATCTGCGGCGACCCGAACACGCCGGCCGATACGACGACCTCGCGCGAGGCCCCGATCACCTGCTTGCCGCCGTCGACCAGGATCTCCACGCCCGTCGCGCGGGATCCTTCGATGACGACCTTCGTCACCTTCGTCCCCGTGAGCACGGTGAGATTGGGCAGCGGATCTTCGTGCAGGTAGCCCTTGGACGCGGAGTACCGCACACCGTTCGCGGCGCTCTGCTGAAAAACCGCGACACCCTCCTGGCTCTCGCCGTTGTAGTCATCGAGCTTCGGCACACCGAGGCGCGTCGCGGTGGCGTCCATGAACGCGCGCGCCGCGTCGGTGATGGTGTGCTGGCGGGTGACCTTGATCGGACCGCCGGACCCACGTAATTCGCTCGCCCCGCCTTCCCAGTCCTCCATCCGCCGGAAATAGGGCAGGACGTCCGCGTAGGCCCACCCGTGGCAGCCTTCGGCGGCCCAGTCGTCGAAGTTCTTCCGGTTGCCCCGGACGAAAAGCATCCCGTTGACCGAGCTCGACCCGCCGAGTATCCGGCCGTGCACCATGGGGATCGTGCGGTCGAGCGCATGGCGCTGCGGTGTCGACTTGTCGCCCCAATCGAACAGCTTCTTCAGCTGCGGCGTCGAGTGGATGACATTGATCGCGCCCGGAATCCGGAACAGCATCTTGGCCCAGCCCTTGTCGTCCGCCCCACCCGCTTCGAGCAGCACCACGGACGCGCCGCTTTCGGCGAGCCGGCGCGCGACGGCACAGCCCGCGCTGCCAGCCCCTACAACGACATAGTCGGCGCCTGTCACCTTGTTCTCCGGTCGGGAGTCGACCCAAAACGACCTTCGGATTCTATCGCGATCTACTTCGCGCCAGAAGTCGGCTGACCTCGGTGGGGTTCTGGCGAGCCTCGTTAGCATCGGTGTGAGCGACTGCCGGTGTCGTGGTGGCCGTTTCTGATCGGAGGAATCGTCGTGGACGGTCTGGCGGTGACATCCCGGGTACTGCGTTCTTCCGGGCGTGGGGTTGCGTTGCTCGTGGCGGCGGCGGTGTTGCTCGTGGTCGCGTTCGTGCTCGTTCCCGGGATGGCGGCGGGATGGGGATCCGAGGGCGGGATCGGCGACGAGGGGGAGCTTCGGGGTGCGCTGCGGGTGGCGTTCGTCGGGTACTGGAGTTCGGGCGCGGGCGAGTTCTCGCCCGCGCTGGATGATGTTGTGGAGTACTGGTTTCGGTATCACGTGGTCAAAGCGCTGATCGCTGTTGTGCTGCTCGGTGTTCTGGTCGCGCTGGCCTCGGTGCTGTGGAAAGCCGTTGGGCGGACAAGTGATTTGAAGCGGGGGCGCAGGATTGTGCTCGGGGTGGCCGGTGCGGGCGTCACGGTGTTCGCACTCGTCGCGTTGGTGGCGGTGATGGCGAATGTGCAAGGTGCGGTGGCGCCTTACGCGTCGTTGTTGCCGATGCTGTTCGACGAAGCGGTGGGGCCGGAACTGGCGGGGACATTGGAGGACGTCGGTCGGCAGTTGGCCGCGTGGGAAGGGTCGGGTGCTTCGCCCGCGCTCGACGTGATGATTGATGGCTTCACGCGCTATCACGTGGTGATGGCGGTGATCGCGGCCGTTGTCGCGGTGGGTTTTGCCGTAGCGAGTGTGGTGCTGTGGAAGCGGCGTGCGGGGAGGTCGTCCGGGAAGCGGCGCGTGCTCGCGGGGTCCGGGGTGCTCGCGGTGGTGTTTCTCGTTGTCGCGGTGGCGAATACGACGACCGTGGCGGATCCGGTGCCTGCGTTGCGGGCGTTGTTCGACGGCGGGTGGTGAGGGCTCAGGCGAGGCGTTCGTCGGGGTCGCCGAATTCCTGGTGGTAGCGCTGGGCTCGGGCGAGCATGCGGCGGATGCCGGCGATCATGCGATCAGTGGGGAGGGGTTCGGCGATGATGGGGTCGCCGGTTTTGACGTAGTAGCGGCCGTCGTCGTAGTCCATCCACCAGAAGGTGCGGCCGGGGCTGGGGCGAGCGTCGACGGCGGGGCCGGAGAAGGTGGAGATTTCGCCGAAGGCGCGGCGTTTGCGGTGGAAGACGCGGTTGAGCTGGTCGGCGGAGCTGAGCTGGCCTGCGCGGTATTCGAAGTGTTCCTCTTCGGCGGCGAGTCTTTCGCGGCGGACTTCCACCGGCGGCTTGGTGCCCGGCTTCGCACGGGGGAGTGCTGCGACCGCGAGGGCGGCCACCTGGTCTGCGCGGCAGTAGGTCATGACGACGTCGCCGCCGATGTCCTCGGCGGTGCCGCGCGCTTGGGCCAGGGTCGCCCCTGCAGGCCCGCGGATCGCGCCGTGGAAACGGATGGCGTTCGAGGTGTCCTGTCCGACAAAGCCTTTGGACTCGACCCTGGCGTCCGGGTCGAGCAGGACGGTCAGGGCGTGCTCGACCGAGGGATCGTATTTGCGGAGCAGGCTATCGACCGCCGCTTCCCGATGCCGCTTCAGTTCGTCGAAGTCCGCGATGTCGGTGCGGTATTGCAAGGGGTAGGGGAGACGGTCACGGCCGTAGCCAGCCCACAGGATCTCGAATTCGATGCCGGTGAATTCAGCTCGGTGCACTGTCGTGGTCTCCGCCTATCACCGGGGGCACGGTCCGGAGTCCGTCCGTGCCGATCAGCAGCTCGCCGTTGCCTTGGTTGATCAGATAGTCGGGGATGCCCTTGGTCCGCTCGTCGTCGGACCCGCCGCGGCCCGCGCCCGGCGCACCCATTCCGGCCATGCCTGGTGCGCCACGGCCGCCGCTCGCCGCGCCGGATCTGGCGGCGGCGGCCGCTGCGGCGGTGGGGGATTGGCCGCCGGGCAGGCTGCGGCCTGGAGCGGGGGAGGAGGGGGTGCCGCTGCCCGGCGTGCCGCCACCTCCGCCGCGACCGCCGCCCGAGGGGCTGCCGGTTCCCGGCGTGGCGGGGGTGATCGGTGTTGTGGTGCCGGGAGCGGTCGAACTCGGTGTGGTCGCGGTCGGTGTCGTGGATTGCGGTGTGGTGCTGGGGCTTTGCTGTGTCGTCGAACCCGTGTCGGTGGATTGCGATGTGGTGGGGGATGGGGTGTCGGGGTCTTCGGTGGGCGTGCCCTCGCCCGGTGGGTCGGTCGACGGGTCGTCGGTGGTCGAATCGTCGTCGGGGTTTTGTCCCTGTGTCCCACCGGTATTCGTGCCGCCGTTGCCGCCCGTCGCACCGGGGTCGCCGGTGCCCGCGGTGATGGACGGCGCCGTCGGCAGATAGGGGACGCCGTTGTCGGTCTGGGCGGCCACCTGGCCGTAGACCGAGTAGAGGATCCGCCTGCCCTCGTCCTCGGCTTCCTTCTGGTTGTGCTCGTCGACCTTCATCACGCCGTCCTGCGGCAGCGTCTTGCCGGTGACGTTCGCGCGCTCGGTCAAGCCGGGCATCAGGGCCTGGGTCTCCTCGATGCCTGTGCGCATCTCGGACAGCTTCAAACTGATCGCCGTGGCCGCCTGCGACAACGGGATCGACTGCTCCGCATAGTTGTTCACCGCGGTCACCGCCGCGGACGCCGCCGCACCCGTCCAGCCGCCGTGCCCGTTCGCGCCGGTGACGGTGCGCGCGAACTCCTGGTTGAACTTGTAGAACGTGCCCATCAGGTTCATGCCGATATTCGCCCACGCCGTCACCGCGTCGTCGACCAGCTGCGGCTTCATCGCCGCCACCGCGGCCTGCATCTGCGCGAGCGTCATACAGTCGTAGCTGTCGGGGACGGTGATGTGCGGCGGTTGGGTGTCGCCGCTGAAGATCGTGGAGTAGTTGCCCTGCTGCTGGCGGTTGTAGATACCGGCGCGCTCGTTGTTCCACTGCTCCTGCGCGGCGATCACCTTGCTCTTGTACTCGTCGTAGGTCATCCGGGTTCCCCCGCCGCGGTGATGTGGGCGCCGGTCGATTGGTCCTGGGCGACGAAGTTGGCAATCGCCTTGGCGACAACCTCTTTCGCGGTCTGGACGGTCTCGATGTGCTTGCGCAGGACATCGTCTAGTGCGCGATCTCCACCGGAGGCAGTGAGCGAAAACTTCCGCTCCAACGCTTTGCTGGAATCGAACGAACCAAAGCCCGAGATGTTGCGGATCTGGTCGACCTGGGCGTAGATCTCTTCCAGCCGATCCAGATGGTCGTCACACGTTCGGTCCAGATCCCTACCGACCTCGGGGTCTAGTGACAGCTCGCCTGCGTTTGCCTGGACGAGCAACTGGTTCCATTGAGCAGGGTCGACGCTGAAGTGCATGTCACCCCTCAGCTTTCGGGAAGGTGCTGGGCCAGGCTGTCGGTCAGTTTGCGAGCCTCAGGACAGGGCGCTGGCGGTGCGGAGGCGCTGACGCGGTTCAGCAATCGGAACAGGACTGACCCATTCGAGACCTCCACTGCGACAGTGCAACCGAGATCGTAGGTCGATCCGGTCGTGCGAAGCTGTAGCGCCTTGTGTGAGCCCACGGTCGTCTCGGTGAAATCGGTGAAATCAGTTCTCGCACGTGATTCGGCGAGTGTGCGCTCCGACGACAAGATTGAGAACGTGTACTGCTTGGCAGAGTCCTGCCAGCTGCAGGTCTTCCAGCCTGTGAAATCCACCCCGGCAACGTCGTTCTTCTTGCTGTCGGCGTTCAACCCCACCCCGCTGACCGCCGAATCCGGCAGCGAACACGGATCCCACACCTTCGCCTCGGGATCCACCGAGGTCGGGCTCGCCGCCACGCTCACACTGCTCGTCGGCGAGGCCGTCGTACCACTCTCGGCATCCCCGCAGCCGACAACGACCATCCCCACGACCACGACCCCGACGACCTTCACCACATTGCCTCGCACTGTCAACTCGACCATCCCCTCCTGGTGTAGACAGCTTCGCTCGAATCCTCGAGCGGTTACGGCTGTGCAGAGTCTAGTCCGAACCGCGCTCCGTCACTCTGCCGCGCAGGGGGAGGCGGCGGCCATGGTGAATCGCACTTCCTCGTCGTTCTGGCCCACCCGGATCCGGGACGACGACACCGAGAATCCCTGTGCGTCGCGGTAGTACCTGCTCACCGGGTCCTGGTCCGGATTCTGGCTCGGCACCAGGGTGAAACCACGGGCCGTCATCGCCTCGAGCTTGGCCATGGCCCGGTCGACGAATTCCCGCGACGGGTTGACCACTTCCCGCTCGTATCGTGGGCGCCACGGCGGGCCTTCGTAGCTGATGGCCGCCATGCTGGTCCGGCAGCCTTTGCTCACATCGACAGCCTCCGGATCGACGGACAGGTGTTCCGGCCAGATGAGCTCGAAATTGTCCGCGACGATCGGCCTGGCCGCGGCCACAGTCAGGCCGGTGCGCTGCATGATGTCCTCGTTTGTCGGACCCTTGTCGTCCAAGGTCGCGCACCCTGTCGCGACGACCGCCACCATGGCGAGCACAGCGGCGATTCTCATCGGATATCGATCTTCACACCGGGGTCCGGATTGTCGGTGACGCGCGGTCCGGCGTAGGGGTCGATCTCGATATCGAACGCGGCGGCCGCCTGTTGGGCCGCGGCGGCCTTGGCGGCGTCGAAGGATTCCTTGGCGCCGTTTCCATTGTCGCCCAAGCCGATATCGACGAACGGCGTTTCGATACCGCGCTCGACGTAGGCGGTCGCGGACGAGCCCTCGATCACACCGACGATGTTCCGGAAGGCAGTCGATCCCGGATCGTCCCAGTACTTGCCGTGGCCGTCGGTTCCGAAAACGACTTCCCCGGGATGGTCGGTCGAGGTGCCGCTGTAGTAGCCGGTGTCGAGCCGGATCACTCCGGGAACCTCGTCAGGATCCCCACCGAGCTCATCGGACGCATGCGGATTGCCAGGCAGCCGGATCCCGCCCGGAATGGACAGTCCCTCTTCGGGATACGACTGCACCACGCCGATCAGATCGCCCGGCGCGGTCATCGAATACCGCTGGACGTTCGGATTCGGATTGTTCCATCCGGTGTCGAACACCCCGGTTCCCGCCGACGACGCATGGAGAATGCGGTCGGCGCGCAAGCCGAGCTGCTCGGCCGAGCCGACGATCGATCCACCGTAGGAATGCCCGACGTAGGAGACCGGTGTTCCCGGCGCGGAGGACGCGACTTCGCGGTCGACTTCCCGGCCGAAGTCGACAAGCTTCGGCGCCATGTCGGCCGCGAACTTCGGGCTCGGCGCGCCGTCGGTCAGGCTGGTCAGGCTCTGCGGGAAGTCGCCTTCCATGTACAGGAAGATCGGGCCGCCGGTCTGGTCGGCGAGATTCCACGCGGCGACGTGATTGGACCCGGAACCATTCAGATTGGTCGACGTTCCTGGCACATACACCCCGGCCCCGGGCGAACCGGCCTTCATATCGCCGATCATCTCGATCATCCGGCCGTTGCCCTCGGTACTGAACATGACGAACTTGCGATCGACCATGTCCAGCCGAGGAGTCGCGGTGTCACCGGTCGAGGCGGGCGCGGTGCCGCGCGCGCCCGACCCCTCCGGATTCGGGATCGGCGCGAGCATCGCCTCCAGCTGTCGGACCCGCGACTCGTCCCGATTCGGCTTCGCCTTCTCCGCCGTCAGCGCAGTGCGCACGTTGATTTCATTGGCTTCGATCCGCATCACGAACGGCACCCCGTTGAGATTGCCCAGCTTCTCCGGCGCGGCGATCACGAGTTGCCGCTGCGCTTCCGGGCTCAGCCCGGCCAGGAAACTGGCCCGCTCGTCGGCGGACATCGACGCCAGCTGGATCGCCACGGCGTCCGGGTCACGGATGGTCCCGTCCGCGAGAGTGATGTCGGGCTGACCGTCGCGAATGGCGGTGAGATCGGCGAGTGATTCCTTCAGGCTGGTGCCGAACTGGTTGTCCAGGCGTTCGATCTCGTCCAGCCCGCCGAACAGGTTGAGCTGGAAAACGCCTGCCGCGCCCTCTTTCTCGGGGTCGGAATGCGACACCCGGCCGTCGGGTGCGACCGAGAAACCCTGTCCGACAGCGAGATTCCGCTGGTCGAGCACATACGTCCTGGCGTGCTTCAGCCCGAGGTAGGCGTCCTCCGCGTCATCGGCGATGCGCAGCAGCACGGTGCGCACTTCGTAGCCGTGGTCGACTTCCTCGTCGATCCGCCGGCTCGCCGCGTCCCTGGTCTGCCCGTGCCAGCTGCCCGTCGCCGAGACCGCGCGGGAGCAGTCGTCGACCGAGGTGGAGACGACATCGGCATTGGCGCGCGCGGCGTCGGCGGCGCGATGCAGACCGTCGAGATTCCAGCCGTCGAGCTGGGTGATCGTCGGGCGCATCAGCGGGCGCTCAGCTTCCCGATCTCGCCGGCGATCTCGGCATCCTTGGCCTGGATGTCCGCCGAGAACTTGTCCACCAGATCGGCCAGGGTGGTGAACCTGGTCGCGATCGAGGACATCGCCTGTTGTGCGGGATCGGCCATCGCGCGGACGGCGGCGAGGGCATCGCTGCCGTCGCCGGTCGCCTCGCCCATCGCCGACCACGGGAGTGTGCCGACCTCGTCGGACTCCTGTCGCCACGTCGTCGCCAGAGATTTCAGTTGATCGGGTTCGACACCCAGCGTGCTCACGATTCCCCCTCCTTCGGCGCCGAGTCGGCCACAGGCCGTCGGTACCACCGTGCGGATCGGTCCCTTCGTGAAGGTTGGACGGGGCTGTCGAACCGGGGGTTCCATCATGTGACGTGAGTCACATTAATTTAGACCGTCGCGGTCTCGTCCTTGTCCGCATCGGTGCGATCGCGCACGCAGTCGCGGCAGGTGCCGAAGATCTCCAGGGTGTGGCTGACCTCGGTGAAGCCGTGCTCGCCCGCGATCGTCTCGGCCCACGCCTCGACCGTCGGGCCCTCGACCTCGACGGTGCGGCCGCAGTGGCGGCACACCAGGTGATGGTGGTGCCCGCTCGAGCACTGGCGGTAGACGGATTCGCCGGAATCGGTGCGCAGGACGTCGACCATGCCCGCGTCCGCGAGCGATTGCAGCGTCCGGTAGACGGTCGTCAGGCCGATGCCCTCGCCCCGTTTGCGGAGCTCGTCGTGGAGTTCCTGCGCGGAGCGGAACTCGTCGATATCGCCGAGCAGGGCCGAGATGGCGCTGCGCTGACGCGTGCTGCGGACCCCGACCTGCTTTCCGGAGGGATTGTCTGCCAACGGATTACCCTTCCTCGGCGTGGGCGACGGCATCGACGACGATGTGCGCCAGATGATCGTCGACGAGTTCGTAGAGCACCTCGCGGCCCGAGCGTTCCCCGTGCACGACGCCCGCGGACTTGAGAATGCGCAGGTGCTGACTGACCAGCGGCTGGGTGACCCCGAGTGCGTCGACCAGCTCGTGCACGCAGCGCGGCGACTCGCGCAACTGCAGCACGATCGCGATCCGCACCGGCGCGGCGAGCGCCCGCAACAGCTCACCCGCGTCCTCGAGCACCTGGCGTGCGGGCACCGCCGCGGGGGCGGGGGAGTGATACGGATTGTGCGCGTGTGCGGCCGTGGCATCGGTGGTCATCAACCAACTCCTTAATGGAAACCGATTCCATTTTGATATGCACGGGTGCGCATGTCAAATGACGCGCCGGACGGCACCGGTCGGCTGCTGCAATCTCACTGGACGCTTCCCGATACCCTTGACCCAATACGTACGGTACGTGGCATCGCAATGCCAGGTAGCGAACAATTCCGACTCGCAGTGGATGGAGATATCTCGCGTGGCACCCAAGTCGAAGGTGGACACCGTTGCCAACCTCGCCAAGCGCCGGGGCCTGGTTTACCCGTGCGGTGAGATCTACGGAGGCACCAAGTCGGCGTGGGACTACGGTCCGCTGGGCGTCGAGCTGAAGGAGAACATCAAGCGGCAGTGGTGGCGCACCATGGTCACCAGCCGCGACGACGTCGTCGGCCTCGACTCCTCGGTGATCCTGCCGCGTCAGGTCTGGGAGGCCTCCGGCCACGTCGCGACCTTCTCCGACCCGCTGGTCGAGTCGCTGCACACGCACAAGCGTTACCGCGCCGATCATCTCCTGGAAGCGTACGAGGAGAAGCACGGCCGCCCGCCCGCCAACGGCCTGGCCGACATCAACGACCCCGAGACCGGTCAGCCCGGCAAGTGGACAGAGCCGAAGAACTTCTCGGGCCTGCTCAAGACCTTCCTCGGCCCGGTCGACGACGAAGAGGGCCTGCACTACCTGCGTCCCGAGACCGCGCAGGGCATCTTCGTCAACTACAAGAACGTCGAGACCACCGCGCGCAAGAAGCCGCCGTTCGGCATCGCCCAGATCGGCAAGAGCTTCCGCAACGAGATCACCCCCGGCAACTTCATCTTCCGGACCCGCGAGTTCGAGCAGATGGAGATGGAGTTCTTCGTCAAGCCCGGTGAAGACGCCGAGTGGCACAAGTACTGGATCGACACCCGCCTGGCCTGGTACACCGACCTCGGCATCGACCCGGAGAACCTGCGCCTGTTCGAGCACCCCAAGGAAAAGCTGTCGCACTACTCGGCAGGCACCACCGACATCGAGTACCGCTTCCGCTTCCAGGGCAGCGAGTGGGGCGAGCTCGAGGGCATCGCCAACCGCACCGACTACGACCTCAAGACGCACTCGGAGCACTCCGGCACCGACCTGAGCTTCTTCGATCAGGCCTCCGGTGAGCGCTTCATCCCGTACTGCATCGAGCCCGCGGCCGGTCTGACCCGTTCGCTGATGGCGTTCCTGGTCGACGCCTACGCCGAGGACGAGGCGCCCAACGCCAAGGGTGGTGTCGACGTGCGCACGGTGCTGCGCCTGGACCGTCGCCTCGCGCCGGTCAAGGCCGCGGTGCTGCCGCTCTCGCGCAATGCCGACCTGACCCCCAAGGCCAAGGACCTCGCCGCCCAGCTGCGCCGCAACTGGAACGTCGACTTCGACGACGCGGGCGCCATCGGCCGCCGCTACCGTCGTCAGGACGAGATCGGCACCCCGTTCTGCATCACCGTCGACTTCGACACCCTCGACGATCAGGCCGTGACGATCCGCGAGCGCGACTCGATGGCGCAGGAACGCATCGCCCTGGACAAGGTGGAGTCCTACCTCGCCACCCATCTGATCGGCGCCTGACACGCATCACGACGAAGCCCGCGCCCCCATCCGGCGCGGGCTTCGCTGTGGGCGGGGCGTGGACGTGATCACAGTGCGTACCTGACGGTTTGCATCGGCCGGGCTCGTGCCTCACTCTGTGCGTTGTGCTGTGGGAACCGGAAGATGTGGTGCGGGGGCTCGACCCGTCGGAACAACGATTCGTCCGGCATGCCACCTTCACCGGGCGCTCGGTGACGGTCCGCGGTGAACTCGATGCCGCGGCCCTCGGCGCGGCGTTCGCGGCACTGCAACGCGCCTTCCCGATCCTGGTGTGCCGGATCGTCGAGGACGTCGAGGAGAACGGAATCCTGCTGCGTCCCGGGCATATCGAGCCCGTCGGCGCCTGGGTGAGTTTCGGTGATCCCGACGAGGTCAGGATCCCGACCGAGTCGATGGACCCCGCCGATCAGCTGGGATATCTGGATGTGGTTCTGTCCGAAGAGGATCGGGCGCGGGTCACGCTGTTCGTGCACCACGGTGTCGCCGACGCCGGGCATTGCGTCGAACTGTTCGCGCGGCTGTGGGATTACTACACCGATCACGTCGAGACCGGGTCGATCGCGGCCGGGTCGCGGGAGTATCCGGTGTCGCTGGAATCGCTACTGGCGCGGCGGGGGACCGAGCGTGGACAACGGTCAGGTCTGGAGACCGTGACCCGTCCGCTCGTCGTCGCCGACGCGGTGGGCGTGGTCGAGCCGTCGCCGCAGGCCACCGCCGCGCTGGCCAGGCCGGCGCGAATCCAGTTGGACCCCGCCGAGACCGCACGGGTGCTCGACCTGGCGCGGACGCATGCGGTGAGTGTGAACGGGCTGGTCACCGCGGCGGCGCTGCGGGCGTTCACGTCGGTCTACGACGTGGCGGAGGTCGGCTGTGTCTACCCGGTCGACATGCGCAGGCGGCTGGACCCGCCGATCGAGGCGGCGGCGGGCACGAACATCTCCGGCCTCGCCGCCTTCACCACCGACACCGCCGGGACCGACGACATCGTCGCCCTTGCCCGGCGGATCGGCACCAGCCTGCACGACGATCTGGCGACCGGCGTGATCGAACAGTCGGTCCTGCACTTCCCGGACTTCTTCGGCCCCACCCGCGTCCACTCGACGGCCGGGCACATCGCCCTCACCAACACCGGCACGGTGCCGGCCTTCCGCGCGCCGACGGGCCTGATCCTCGACGACTACGAGATCGTCTACCTGTCCGCGCATCCGCGTCCGTCGACGGGCGCCTCGGCGGCGGTCACGTTCCTGGTCTACACCTACCTGGGCAGGCTGACCATCGGCAGGCTCGGCGGCGGCGTGCGGGCAGCCGAACTACTGCCGGCCGTCGCCGCCGAGCTGACCTGGCAGGCCGACCACGAGGCCGCGACCGCCTGATACCGAGGTTCGGGTCAGCGCGGTGCGAGGGGCTCTTGCAGTTCGGTGACCCAGCCGTCGGGATCGGGCGTCCACGCCAGCGTCACCTCACGCACCGGCGCCGCGGTGCGGTAGCCGTTGTCCTCCACCCAGCGGCCCAGCGCCTGCCACGCCGCGCCGATCCCGGTGACATTGCCGTGGTAGACGGTCGTCGCCACGCTCGCGTGCGCGGGCAGATCGACGATCGAGAACCCCGGCGCCGCATCGGGTTCCACGTTCACCGGCACGCACGCGTGAATGTCGACGGTCCCGTCGTCGCGCGCGTCGTAGTAGGCGATCGCGGGTCCGGCGATGGCGATGCCTGCCTGCGCCAGCCGATCACTGAGATCGCCGAACAGCGGCTGGATCACCGGGCTGATCGCCTGCGGCTCGAAACCCGCTGCCCGCCCGGTCGATTCGGCCACCCGCACCGCGGGCACCGACTTGATCACCACATCTTGATCGGGCATGACGCCCTCCTTCTCGATGATGCGGAGTCTCGCTTCGACATCGGTCAACCGGGCGTGGTCGGCCGCGATCTGCTGTTCCAGCTCGGCCCTGCGCAGCGTGAGCATGCCGCGCAGTTCCTCCGGGCCGGGACCCGGATCGAGCATCCGCCCCACCTGCTCCAGCGTGAACCCGAGCTCCTTGAGCGCGACCAGGCGGTTGAGCCTGGCCAGCTGCGCGGCCGTATAGAACCGGTAACCGGTGGCCGGGTCGACCCGTGCGGGCCGCAACAATCCCACGGCGTCGTAGTGGCGCAGCATGCGCACCGACACCTGACCGTGTCTGGCGAAATCTCCGATACTGAACATGACGCCCTCCGGTGTACGACCTCACACGGTGTGAGGGTCAAGCCGGATTCAGAACCGGCCACCTCGGCTGACTCTGCGCGATCCCGATGATCCGCCGTAGGAACCCGGCCGGTACCCGCCGCCACCGAATCCGCCCCCGCCGAATCCACCACCACCGCGTCGTGTCGCACCGCCGATCGAGCCGCGCAGGAAACCGTCGAGCAGGATGCCGCCGAGCACCGCACCGGCCTGCGATCCGCCGCCTGCCACCGGTTGGCTGGACTCCCACGCCCGCACGCTGGCCTGCGCCTGCTGCAAGGCCCGTCCGCCGAGGTCGGCGGCGGTCTGCGCGCTGGTCAACGCGCGATCCGGTGCGGTGGCTGCCAGCCTGCGCGCCTCGTCGAGATGACGCTGTGCCTCGGACAGCCTCGTGCGTGCCTCGGCATCGACTCCACCACGCCGGGTGGTGATGAACGAGGACGCGGCATCGATCCGGGCGGCCGCGTCGGTGAGCGTGCGATCGAGCCTGCGCCGCAGATCCTCCACGGCGAGTTTGCGATCCGAGGCCGCCGCGATCGCGCGATCCAGCTCGGCGTCGGCGGTCACCGCCTCGTGAAAGGCGCCGAGCGGATCGGATTCGGCAGTGGCCGCCGCGGTATTCACGGCGGTGTTCGCCCTGGTGACCGCGGCGGCCAGTTCGGGACCGCCGAAGTCGGTCAGTCCCGAGGCGGCGGCGAGATCGGCGCGCAGTTCGTCGAGGGCGGCGGGCAGCCCGTCGCGTGCCTGCTGGATATTCGTCGCCGCCTGGTCGACCGCATCGAGCAGGGTGCGCGCCTGACCGATCGCGCCCTCCGCCCCGCGGATCGCCGCGACCGCCCCGCCCTGCTGACCGACCGGCCGGGTCAGCGCGGTGCGGGCGGTGTCGATGTTCTCCTCGGCGAAGGTCATTCGCTCCGCCGCCATCCGCACGTTGTCGTGAATCGGGG
>NZ_JBHXAY010000045.1:0-51317 GCF_042728775.1 Nocardia sp. NPDC060259 | reverse complement strand
GCGCAAGGCCCCCCGGCTCATCGCGCCCTATCTGTATCTCGCGCCTGCCCTGATCCTGCTGGTGGTGTGGACCTACCAGCCGCTGGTGCAGGCCCTGCAGTTGTCCACGTATTCGTGGAACCTGCTGCCGACCGCGCCCATGACGCCGGTGGGCACGGCCAATTACTCCCGGCTGCTGGATCTTCCGGCGTTCTGGGGTTCGCTGGGCCGCACCGCCACCCTGATCCTCGGTCTGCTGCCGTTCACGGTGCTGCTGCCGGTGCTGATCGCGCTGGCCAGCAGGCGGGTGCACGGCCGGGCTCGCACGTTCTACCAGGCGCTGGTGTTCGCGCCGTTCCTCGTCGCCCCCGTCGCGGCGGCGGCGGTGTGGCGGTGGCTGTTGCATCCTGGTTCCGGATTCGTCGACCAGCTCGCCGGCACCGGCCACAACTGGGTCTACGACGCCTCGACCGCGCAGGCCGTGATCATCGTGATCACCGGCTGGCAGCTGCTCGGTTTCGCGGTGCTGGTGGTGTGGGCCGGGCTGGCGGGCATCAGCGGCGACTACAGCGAGGCCGCGCAGGTCGACGGGGCGACACCGGGCCAGATCCGGCGCTGGATCACCCTGCCGCTGCTGTCACCGACCCTGCTGTTCCTGGTGCTCACCACCGTGCTGCTCAGTCCCACCCTGTCGTTCCCGCTCATCGACTCGATGACCCAGGGCGGACCGTCGCAGGCCACGACCAACATCTACTACCTGCTCTGGGACTACGCGTTCCACAGCTTCGACGCGGGCCTGAGCGCCGCGGCGGGTGTGCTGTTGTTCGCCGGGTTCGGCGCGTTGGCCGCGGTGCTGGTCTGGATCTCGGAAAAGGTTGCCGTTCATGATGATTGACCGTCTCCGCCTGGCGGGCAGCCATCTGCTGCTCGCCGGGACGGCGCTGGTGTGCGTGTTCCCGATCTACTGGCTGTTCGCGACGGCGCTGCGCAGGCCCGAGGACGTCACCTCGCTGTCGCCGCTGCCGTGGCCGCTGTCGATCGACAACTACCTCGACGCGGCGAACAAGGTCGATGTCACCGGCCTGATCGTCAACACGTTCGTCGTGGCGATCCTGTCCGCGGCGGGTCAGCTGCTGATCGCGCTACTGGCGTCGTACGCGTTCGCGATGTACACCTTCCCGCTGCAGCGGCTGATGTATCTCGCGTTCGTCGGTGTCTGGCTGGTGCCGTTCCAGGTGACCATGCTGCCCAACTACATCCTGCTCAACCGGATGGGCCTGATCAACACACTCATCGGCTGTGTCCTGCCGACCCTGTGCTCGGCACTGGGCGTGCTGCTGTTGC
Source organism: Nocardia sp. NPDC060259 (assembly GCF_042728775.1). NCBI lineage: Bacteria > Bacillati > Actinomycetota > Actinomycetes > Mycobacteriales > Nocardiaceae > Nocardia > Nocardia sp. NPDC060259. Next base: position 49,994 of record NZ_JBHXAY010000045.1, on the reverse strand, counting down.
GCCAGCATATGAACGCCTTCCCGAAGGAGCTCATCGCCGCCGCCAAGATCGACGGCCGCTCCTCCTGGGCGATCCTGTGGACGGTCGTGGTGCCCAACCTGCGCCCCGCCCTGGCCGCCCTCGGCATCCTGCTGTTCATCAACGCCTGGAACGAATACTTCTGGCCCGCAGTGGTTCTGCGTCAGTCCAACGATGTCCTGCAGCTGGGCCTGCGGAGTTTCATGGGCACCGAGGGCGACCAGTGGGGCCCGATGATGGCGCTGGCCAGCCTGGCTTGCCTGCCGGTCCTGCTGCTCTACCTGGTGTTGCAGCGCCACATCGTCAACGCCTTCGTGCGGTCGGGTCTCAAGTAAGGCGGCGGAAGGGCTCGATCAGCTGGTCCAGGTAGCCGACCGGATAGTCGGGATGCGCTGCCATGCCGAGCTGTTCGGAGGTGAACCGGCGCCGCGGATCGTAGCTGTAGGTGCGCAGCAGGTGATCCCAGAGCAGCGTGAACAGGCCGAAGTTGACGTCGCCGACGCCCGCCCATTTGAGGTGGTGGAAGCGGTGTCCCTCGTTGAGGGCGAGCACGTACTTCAGCGGACCGACGCGGTAGTCGGCGTTGGAATGCTGGAGCAGCAGCTGGATGGCCACGGCCAGGGCCAGCGCGGCGGCGACGTCGACCGGCAGGCCGATCAGGATCAGCGGGGCCACACCGGCGGCCATCTCCGCGGTCTGGTGCAGTGGGTGTTTCATCAAGCCGTTGAGTCCGTAGAACCGGGTGACGCTGTGGTGCACGGCGTGGAAGCGCCACAGCACGCCGATCTTGTGACTGGCCAAGTGCACCAGCGTGATTCCGGCGTCCGCGATCAGGATGGCGAGGACCACCTGGAGCGGGAACGTCCAGTCACCCGGCCACAGGCTCGGGGCGGGCACGATCGCGGCGAGCAGCGGGATCACCGCCACGCTCACCAGGATCAGCGTCTCGTTCACGACGGCGTGCACACGGTCGCGGACGCTGTCGGCCTTGGCACCGTTCCAGGCCGGTTCGTACGGGATGACGCGTTCGACCGCGAACGAGGTGGCGATCGCCACGGCGAGCACGAGCAGCAGCCAGGGTTTCGGTGCATGGGCTGCGGCGAGGGCGATGCCGATTCCGTTGAGCCCCACCAGCATCAACGGAACGTATCCGTAGCGGGCGAGGTGGCGCAGAGCGATGTTCATGCCCTCAGCGTGGGCGCCGCTCCCCCGTCGGCGCTTGAACGATTCGGCTGCCGCCGACGTCCCAGGCCACGGCACCGGTCAGGGCCGACGGTGGCAGACCGAAGATCTCCCGGCAGGTCCGGGTGAGATGCGCGCTGTCGGCGAAGCCCGCCGCGTGCGCGATCGTGGTCAGGTCCTGTCCGTCCCGGGCCAGGTGGACGGCGTTCATCAGCCGCAGCCACAGAATGTAGCGACGTAGCGGCAGCCCGACCTGGGCGGTGAACAGGTGGGTGAGCCGGCTCGCCGAGAGGCCGACCGCAGCGGCGACCTCGCCGGGGCGCACCGGCCCGCGGGCCACCATCGCGGGCAGCGCGGCCACCGCGCCCACGACCCCAGGATGCCGCACGGCGACGGCACCGCCACTCGCCGTCGCGAGCGTGCTCAGCAGTCCGTCGACGAAGTCCGCCGTCGAGGTGGCCGGGCGGGCGGGATCGCGCAGGGCGGGCCCACCGGACCATCCCGCGGTCGCCACGCGGAGCACCGCACCGCGACCGGCCGCGGAATCGGGGTCGAGGAACACGACAATCCCTGTCGCGCCGCCGGTTTCGACGAGGTGCTCGGTGTCGGGTGGGATGACGATCTCGGCCCCGGTGTGTGGTCGGCCGTCTCCGTCGAGCACGGTCACCGGTGCGTCGGCCACCACGATCTGCACGGCGTGGTGCGCGTGGCTTCGCGTGCCGCCGATCGTCCCGGTGAAGGCGAGGACGCCGGGACGGATCAATGCCCCGGCACCGCGCCACGCGGTCTCGCTCACGCCGGATCCCCGGCGCCGGGCACCCGAGGTGTCACTGCCGGTAGGTCGCCAGGAAGCGGCCGATGCGTTCGATGATGGCTTCGAGTTCGTCGGCGTGCGGCAGGGTGACGATGCGGAAGTGGTCGGGGCGTGGCCAGTTGAAGCCGGTGCCCTGCACGATGTGGAGTTTCTCCTGCAGGAGCAGGTCGAGGACGAACTTCTCGTCGTTGTGGATGGGGTACATGTCCAGGTCGATGCGGGGGAAGGCGTAGAGCGCGCCCTTGGGCTTGACGCAGGAGACGCCGGGGATGGCGTTGAGGGCTTCCCAGGCGCGGTCACGCTGTTCGCGCAGGCGCCCGCCGGGGAGGGTGAGGTCGTAGATGCTCTGGTGTCCGCCCAGGGCAGCCTGGATCGCTTGCTGCGCGGGCACATTCGCGCACAGCCGCAGACCGGCGAGCATGGTCAGGCCCTCGAGGTAGCTCGCGGCGTGCTGGGTGGGACCGGAGACCACCAGCCAGCCCGAGCGCAGGCCCGCGGCGCGGTAGTTCTTGGACAGGCCGGAGAAGGTCAGGCACAGCAGGTCGGGGGCGAGCGAGGCGACGGCGGTGTGCTCGAGGTCGTCGTAGTAGATCTTGTCGTAGATCTCGTCGGCGAAGACGACCAGATTGTGCCTGCGGGCGATCTCGAGGATGTCGCGCAGTACCTCCGGCGGATACACCGCACCGGTGGGGTTGTTCGGGTTGATCAGCACGATCGCGCGGGTACGGTCGGTGATCTTGGCGGCGATGTCGGCCAGGTCCGGGTACCAGTCGGCGCCTTCGTCGCACAGGTAGTGCACCGGGGTGCCGCCGTTGAGGGCGGTCGCGGCGGTCCACAGCGGGAAGTCGGGGGCGGGGACGAGGACCTCGTCGCCGTTCTCGAGCAGCGCCGTCATCGCCATCATGATCAGTTCGGAGACGCCGTTGCCGAGGAAGACCTCCTCGACGTCGACATCGTCGACGCCCAGGGTCTGGTAGTACTGCACCACCGCGCGCCGGGCCGAGAGCAGGCCCTTCGACGAGGAGTAGCCGGTGGAACTCGGCAGCGTACGAACCATGTCCTGCAACAGGTCCGGGGGCGCGTCGAAGCCGAAGATCAGCGGGTTGCCCGTGTTGAGCTTGACCACGTGGTGCCCCTCGGCTTCGAGCCGGGCAGCCTCCTCCGCGACCGGGCCGCGAATCTCGTACGACACTCCCGACAGCTTGCTGGACTGCTTGACCTGCATGAACATCCCTCCGAACCGTGGTTGCCGCACACACTACTTGGTAATTCCAAGATTTCACTTGGTTTTTCCAAGCCTCTGGTTAAAGTAGTACACGTGCCACGCCGAAGCTACGACCACTACTGCGCGGTCAGCCGCGCGCTCGACCTCGTCGGGGACCGGTGGACCCTGCTGGTGGTTCGCGAACTGTGTGCCGGACCGCGCCGGTACAGCGACCTGTTCGCCGACCTGCCCGGGATCAGCACCGACATGCTCGCCACCCGGCTCAAGGATCTCGAGCGCGAGGGCATGCTCACCCACCACCGCAACGGCATGCGCTCGAGCTACGAGCTGACCGACGCGGGCCTGGCCTTGCGCCCGGTGCTCGACGCGCTGTCGGTCTGGGGCACGCCCCGGCTCGGCGACCGCAAGCCGACCGACGCGGTGCGCGCGCACTGGCTGGCGCTGCCGCTGGGCAACGCGGTCGCCGAGATCGTCCCGGCGGGCACGGTGACGGTCCATATCGGCGAGACCGTGCTGCACTACGTGATCACCGCCGACGGCGTCACCCACCACGACGGTCCCGCGGCGGCACCGGACCGGGAACTGCGGCTGGAACTGGCCGAGGCCACCGAGATCGCCACCGGCGTCCGGCCGCTGACCGTCTGACCGCGGCGCCCGTCAGCGTCCGGCGACCGAGACTTCGGCGCAGGTCGCGGCATCCGGCGCGGTCTCGGCCAGGAAGACGGTCTGCGCGGTCATCCGGAAGCCCGACATCCGTTCGCGGAAGACCTCGATGGATTCCTCCGGGTGCACCGAGTCGATCACCGCGTGCGGCCCGAAGGCATTGAACTGGTGACTCACTCCGCGCGGGATCTGCATGTCCACGAACGAACACGGCGGCACGATGAGGTTGTAGCGGGTGCGCTGCTGCAGTGGCGGTAAGCCGGGGAGGTCGTCGGTGAACTGTTCCGGCCGGAACGGGGTGACGCCCTCGACGTGGGTGACCTCGAACGGGGAGAGGCTGCTGACCCGGATGTGGGTGCCGGGTCCGGTCATCATCCGCACGAAGCGCAGGCCGGTGTGCAGGTGCATCCGCGAGCAGATCCCGCGGTCGGTGACGTCGTAGAAGTCCATCAGGTACCGGTCGGCGAAGAAGCCGTCGAAGGGCTTCTCGACCATGTAGACGTCGCCCTCCTCGAAGGTCTGCGCGCGGACGATGCCGTCGGCGTCGGGGGTGGTCGCGGCGTGGATCGTCTTGGCCTTGCGGACGATGTCGGCGAAGGTCCGCACCACCACCAGCGCGACCTCGGCGGGCAGACTCGCGACCGGTGTCACGGTGTTGCGGCCCGCGTCCGCGAAGCCGGCCACCTCGTGGATCTCGTTCTCGTCGTCCGCGGCGTGCTTGATCCTCGGTTCGGCCATGCGGTGGTGACTCCTCTGCTCATCAGACCTCGAACGCACGCAACCACAGTTCCAGCGACAGCACCAACCACAATTTCCCGCCCTGCCGGGGCAGCAGCGCGCCGTCGCCGCGCAGCCAGGCGCGGATGGTGTCCTCGCGGAAGAGCCCGCGCGCCCGCGCGGACCGGCCGAGCAGCAGCTCGTGCCCGAGATCGCGCAGCGGACCGGCCAGCCACTGCTGCACCGGAACCCGCATCCCGCTCTTGGGCCGGTCGACGATGGTGGCGGGCAGCAGATCCCGGACGGCTTCCTTGAGAATCCACTTCTCGGTGGCGCCGGCGAGTTTGAACCGCGGCGGGACCCGGAACGCGTGATCGATGACGGCGCGGTCGAACAGCGGTGCCCTGCCCTCGACTCCCGCTGCGGCGGTGAGCCTTTCGACCTTGGTGAGAATGTGGTGGGCGCCCTTGGTGCGCAGGTTCGTGTGCAGCAGCTGGTTGAGCAGGCTCGTCATCGGCCCCGGGGTGAGCAGGGGCGTGAGCAGGTCGGTGAGCGGCGGGGCGCCGTCGAGTGCGGCGAGCGCGTCGCGGCTGAGCAGGACCGGCAGGTCGCCGTGGCATTTGCGGTAACTGTCGAGGTAGGCGGCGGCGCGGGCCACCGGGTCCGGATCGTCGCGGGTGAGTTCGAAGACCAGCATCGGCAGGTTCTTGGGGCCGCCGAAGACGGGGTCGCCGCCTTCCCCGTTGAGGACCACGCGCGCGCCGTCGGCCGCGGCGGCCTCGGCGAGCAGCAGATTCGGGACCGTCAGCGGATCGCCGACGGGACAGTCGAGCAGGGCCACCGTGTCGGCGAGCCGGGCCGCGACGGTCTCCCCCGGCACTGTCAGCACCCGGTGTTCGGTGTGACAGTGGGCGGCCACCAAGCCCGAGTAGGCGAGTTCGTTGGGGGTGGTCCCGGTAAAGGCGATGGAGTAGGTCCGGACCGGCTGATCGTGGCGCTTGGCGGCCAGGGCGGTGACCAGACTGCTGTCGATCCCGCCCGAGAGCAGGACGCCGACCGGCTCGCCCGCGGGCAGCCGTCGCGCGGTCGCGTCGTCGAGCAGGGCGCGCAGGGTCAGCGCGTGGTCGGCGGCGGGCAGGTCGTCGACGGATTCGGCGGGCTCCCAGTAGGTTTCCTCGACCGAGGTACCGTCCGGGCGCACCCGGAGGCAGCGGCCGGGTAGCGCCTCACGCACGTCGCGGAAGAAGGTGTCGCGGCCGGGCAGGTAGGCGAAGGTGAGGAAGGAACGCACGGCGGGCAGGTGCAGTCCGGTCCGCAGGGCAGGCCACTTCGCCACGGCGCGAATCGATCCCGAGGCCGCCCACGCGCCGCCCGCCTCGGCATAGAACAGAGTGCGGGCGCCCACGTGGTCGCGGACCAGCACCAGATCCGGGCCGTCGATGATGGCCAGCGCGAACATGCCGTCGGCCCTGGCGATTCCGGCGGCGCCGAACTTCGCGTACATCCGCAGCAGCAACTCGCCGTCGGTGCGGTCCGGTGGCGGCGCGTCCGTGCCGAGCGCGGTGCGCAGTGCCCGCGCGTTGAACAGGGTGACCGCGCCGACGGCGCTGTACTCGCCCACGGTGAAATGCCCTGCCGCCGCGCCGGATCCGGCGAGCAGGCCGAGGGCGGACCGGGCGGTCACCGCGACCGGGTCGCCGCCCACGGCACGGACGGCCCCGGCCGGGTCGGCGGGGGTCAGGAAGGCGCACCAGCGCGACATCAGTGCGCCCTCACCCGAAATCGCCGCCGTCGTCACCGGAGTCGTCGCTCCAGGTGCCGTAGTCGCCGGAACCGCCGCCACCGGAATCGGTCGACTGGGACGCCGCCTGCCTGCGCAGTTCCTCCTCCTCGATCGGGGACAGGAATTCCGGCGGCATCACCAGGGCGCCGAGCAGCGCGCCACCGGCGACCGCGGCGAGGATGGTGCCGGCCCGGCCGCCGAAGGAGGACCGGTTGACGGTGAGGATGCCGTCGCCCCACAGGGTGCGGCCGTAGCCGGATTCCCGGCCGTACAGCACCCGGCCGTCGGCGAAGGTCCGTTTCACCAGGGTGCGGCCCAGTGGTTCGTCGCGGCCGGAGGCGCCCCGGTCGTCGCGCCAGGACACGAAACCCGATCCGCGCGTGCGCCATTCCCGGCGGCCGTCGGAGTAGTGCCGGTGCACGGTGCCGTCGGCGAGCAGTTCATCGTTGTAGGTGACTTGCTGTCGCACCGACATGGGCAGGTCCTTTCATGCGGTGGGCCAGGTGAGGAAACCGGTGGTGCGCAGGCGATTCCACTGCGTGGACGTCTCGCGGATCCGCACCTCGCGGACCAGGCGGTGCACGGTGCGCAGCAGGGCGGCCGGGCGCACCGCCGCGATCTCGACGCAGCGGCCGCGACGCAGCCAGTCCCGTTCCCACTGGTCGAGCGCGGAGTCGACGGTGTGGGGCGCGGCCACCGGGAGGTGGGTGGCGTGCAGGGTGCTCGCCTGCCGGGGACGCAGTCCCAGCGGGATCACGCGGACGCCGTCGGGAATCGGGGTCAGCTCGCGCACGCGGTCGGGGAAGGTCAGGCCGTGCGGGCTCGCGTCGTGGAGCAGGAACACCGCCGATCGCTCGACCAGCTCCAGCATGCCCGCCACGCGCGGGTCCAGCGGCAGTTCGTCGGCGCCGACCACCGGGCACGCCGATTCCATCGGAATGCCGTTGGCGCGCAACATCTGCGCGATCTCGGTGGATTCGCACACCAGCAGTCGTGGCAGGCCGTAGTCGAACAGATCCGGTTCGGTGGTGTGCCGACCTGCGGGCCGGGCCCGGGGCGGTTCGGGTGTGAGCAGGCCGGGTACCGGACCGTGTGCGGCCAGCGCCGCGCGAAAATCCGGGTAGCGCACGGTAGCCGGGACCGTGAAGGCGGGACGGCGGAGTCCGCCCGGCAGGGGCAGCAGGACGCGGCAGACCTCGTAGTAGAGCTGGCGTTCGGTGAATCGCAGATCGCCGGGCGCACCGGCCCGCCGCGCCGCGATCCGCACTGCCCGGCTCAGTACCGCCGATGTCACCGGGTCGGCCACGTCAGGAACCCCACCGCTTCGGCGCGCTGCCGATCCGGATCCAGCGCCCGCTCGACCCGCTCCACCGCGCTGCCCAGCGCCGCGAGGAGTGTGGCGGGCGGCACCGACGCCAGGGGCGTCTGCCAGCCGTCGGCCAGCCAGGCACGTTCCTCCGCCGTCAGTCGCTCGCCGCTGATCCGGGCCAGCTCATCGGCGGTGGGCCTGCCCTCGCGCAACCGCACCGCCTTCTCCTTGCCGAGCACCGCGCGTGGCGCGAGTCCGACCGGGACCACCCTGGCGCCGAGGGCGGCGCGCGCGTCGGCGACGAAGGTGATGCCTCGGACGCTGGCGTCGTGCAGCACCAGCACGGGAACTCCCGGCGGCAGCTGATCGATCCGGCCCACGGGCGCCATGCCCCAGAGTCCGGCTACATTGTTCGCCGAAAGACAGGTCAGCACACTGCTTTCCGGACAGAGCACCGCGAACCGCGGCCGTGCGGGCAAGGGCGGCAGTGGGGTTCGGCCATCGATCGAACCCGGGGGCGGCGCACCGTAGACCTGTGTCCACCGGGCGATCACCTCCTGCTGGAAGCGGTCGAAGCCGGCGGGCATCCTGACCGAGGTCGTCGCCAGGTACCGGGGCCGCACCGCGTTCAGCACCAGATTCGCCGCCACCAGGACGATCACCCCCGCCCCGATGCCGACGGCCCAGAAGACCAGGCCGCTGACGGCGACGACAACGGTCCCGATGATCGTCGCGATGACGATCAGCATCGAGACCGCCATCCGGAGGCCGAAGAACGTCTCGCGCGGGTCGGGCACCCGTCCCCGCGCCGCCGCGTACCACAGTTGCGGCAGCGTGTAGCGCAGATTCCGCCCGTCCCCGAGCCGGTCGATCAGCTTGCGCATCCGGATGTCGTGGAGCCGGAACGGGCTCTCCTTCGGTTCGAGCGCGAACACCCGCCTGCATTTCGCGCACGTGCGGTTTCCGCGTTCGCGGCGCAGCACCTCCTTGCTGCAATGCGGACAGATCATGGCGCACCACCCTGTCCGCTGACGCCACGGTCCGGCCGCGGACCACGCTGGATCCTCACAGGTACGGCTTACCGGATCAGCGGGAATTCCGCGACCGCACCACACGAACCGCCGGTGACGCCCCGGACAATTCCGGTGACGGCATCGAAAGCCCGCGGCCACCGGCAGGATCGGCCCGGGCACCGGATCCGGCGGGCTCTGCTCGCTCGGGACACCTGGGCCGCGCCCCGCGCGGCATCACGCGAGCTCGAGTACCCGGCCGGTGGCTGTCGGGTCGGCTTCTCCCGACCGTTCGCGGCCGGGGAGCCCGGCGGCGGCGAGGGCTCCGAGCCCGAGCACCGCGACGACCAGGACCCACACGGCGGTGGACGAGGCGTTCGCCGCGAGCAGGCCCGCCGCCAGCGCACCGACGCTGCCGCAGATCCGCAGGGCGAGCGACTGGACCGACAGCACCGTGGCGCGTTCCCCGGCGGTCGCGGCGCGGTGAGTCAGTGTGTCCAGCAACGGTTCCGGCGCTCCGAGCGCGAGGTAGACGCCCACGTATCCGGCAGCCACCAGGAGCAGGATCGGTGTCCCCAGCGCGGCGACGGCGACGGCGGTCAGAACCAGCGCGACAACCACCGTGCGCCGGACAGACCCGAGCAGCCGCGACAGCGTGGGCGATGCCGCCGAACCGGCCGCCATCGCGAAGCCGCCGAGCGCGGTGAAGACGGCGAAGGCGCCGACGGCCCGGCTGTCCCCGCCGAGACTCGCGGCGATCTGCAACGGCGCGAGCAATTCGACCGCGGCGAGCACGACCCCGATGACACCGCACAGCACCGTGATGCGGCGCAGCACGCTGTTGCGGGCGCAGGTGCCGATGCCGACCCGCACCGTCCGCGGGATATCGGCGAGCACGGCACTGACATCGGCGCGCGGGCGGCGGACCGTCTCGCCGACCCAGGCCAGCTGGACCAGGATCCGGATCACGATGACGCCCGCGGCCGCGAGGTAGGGCAGTGAGAGCGCGAGGATCGGCCCGGCACCGGTCGATGGCACCGGCGCCCACCCCGCCAGCGCACCGCCCACCAGCGCGCCGACGGCGAGGGCGATCGATCCGGCGGTGCGGCCGTGCGCGAATCCCGACGTCAGGTCCACGTCCTCGTCCACCGCGTGCACGGCGTCGACGTACCAGGCTTGCAATGGCCCGGAGTCCAGCGCCCGGCCCGCGGCCTCGAGCAGGATTCCGGTGGCGATGACGAGCACGCTCGTGCCGATCCCGAGCGACACCGCCGACACCAGGAACAGCAGGGAGGCGGCGATCAGCACCGGCCGCCTGCCGACGACATCGGCGAGCCCGCCGGTCGGCAGTTCCAGGGCGGCGGCGGTCAGGCCGTAGGCCGCGAGCAGGGCGCCCATGGTCGCCATGTCGATCCCGCGCGCGGCCAGCAGCAGGATCAGGACCGGTGCGCAGAGCCCGGTCGGCAGCCAGCCGAGGACGTTGAGCGCGACGTAGCGACGGGTGAGCGTGGTGACGGTCGCGTTCACGCGATGACCTCCGGGCGGGAGTCGATGACGGTTGTCCGCAGCGCGCGCGGTCGCTTGCTGAAGCGATTCCGATGCCAGCGCAATTCGGTGACGGGGACGGTGAGCCGGAGCTCGGACAGGCGCGGGAGCAGCACCCCGAGGATGACCTGCGCCTGCTTGCGGGCCAAGGTGGCGCCGGGGCAGTAGTGGGGACCGTGTCCGAAGGACAGATGCTTGGTGTCGGTGCGGGACGGGTCGAGGCGATCCGGGTGGTCGAAGCGGTCGGGGTCGCGATTGGCGGCGACGAGGTCCACCACGACCGCACTGCCCGCCGGGATGACGACGTCACCGACCGACACGTCGTCCATGGCGAACCGGGTCCACGTGCCCGCGGTGGGGGTGAGGTAGCGGAACAGCTCCTCGACGACCGAGGGCAGCGATTCCGGTCGCCGGGCCAGCGCGCACTGGAGCCGGGGCGCCATCAGGAGGGTGAGGGTGGCCGTGCTGACGAAGCTGACCGTCGTCTCGTAGCCGGCGACGATCATCAGCGCGGCGGTGCCGACGGCTTCGGCGGCCGAGAGACGGCCTGCCGCGGTGGCCGCGGCGAGCTCGCCGCACAGATCATCGCCGTGCTGCTCCGCCCTGGTGGCCAGCAGTGCGGCCAGGTAGGTGTCCAGCGCGGCGGCGCCGGCCGAGCTGACCTCGGGATCCGGCATGGTCGAGTCCTCGGCCCAGGCGAGCACGCGGTCACGGTCGGCTTCCGGCACCCCGAGCAGTTCGCAGATCACGGAGAACACCAGCGGAAGCACGAACTCGCCGACCAGGTCGCCGCCGCCGCGGCCGAACAGCGCGTCGAGCAGGTCCGTGGCCCGCGCCCGCATGCGCTCCACGGGGGCGTCGTAGCGGCGGGGCGTGAGCGTGGGCGCCACCGCCCGCCGGAGCCGGGTGTGCCGCGCCCCGTCGCACATCTGCATGCTCGTACTGTGGCGCTGATTCACCGCCGATCGCGCGGCGATATCCGAATGCAGGTCCGTGCCGTTGGCCGGATCATTCGACATCCGGCGGTCCGCGAGGAGCTGTATCGCCGCCTCGTATCCGGTGACGAGATATCGGTTGTCCGCCAGCTCGTGAACCGATTCGATATGCCTGACGCTCATAGGAATTCCCACCTTCACGGTCGGGGGGCGAAGCCGGCTGCTTCGCCCCCGGCGACGACCGAACGGGTGATCAGTACCGGTAGGCGTAGATGTGGCCGGACCGATCGGCATCGTCCGCGGGAAGGGCGAACAGTTCCTCGAGCGCGTCCAGCTCGAGAGCGATATCGGTGTCGAGGATGTCGATGGTGTGCATGTGGGTTGTTCCCTTTCTTCGTTTCCGTCGCCGTGTGCGTCGGTAATTAAAGTGTCGGGAACTACGGCTCGCCCGAATAGAAACCCTGGGGTGCGGAATTCATCACCCATTATTCGGGCGCCGGAATGCCGGAAACTGTTAACGGCGCGGGCAGCGAAACGTCCGGAACAGCCCGGCGGCACCGGGACTGTTCCGGGCGCGTCAGCGAGCGGCGGCGGTGGCCGGGGCCGTGTGGGTGCCGATGAGGGCGGTGTCGTGGGTGGCGGCGCGGAAGCGGGGGTGGTCGAGGATGTCGTGCAGGAAGTCGGTGGTGGTGGCGACGCCGGTGCCGGTGATCGTGGTCTCGGCCAGGGCGCGGCGCATGCGGGCGATGGCGGCCGTTCGGTCGGGTGCCCAGACGATGACCTTGGCCAGCAGCGAATCATAGTGCGGGGGAACGGCGTAACCCGCCGCGATATGGGTGTCGACACGGACGAACGGGCCTGCCGGTAAAACGCAGTCGGCGAGTGTGCCTGGGGCGGGAGCGAATTCGCGTTCGGGGTCTTCGGCATTGATGCGGCATTCGATCGCCACGCCGTCGGGCCGGATGTCGGTGCCAAGGCGCAGCGGTTCGCCCGCCGCGACGCGCAGCTGCTCGGCGACCAGGTCGACGCCGGTGACCATCTCGGTGACCGGGTGTTCGACCTGGAGACGGCAGTTGACCTCCATGAAGTAGAACTGGCCGTCGGGGGCGAGCAGGAACTCCACGGTGCCCGCGCCGACATAGCCCGCCGCCTCGCAGCCACGGACGGCGGCGGCGCCGATCCGTTCGGCGAGTTCGCTGGACAGGCCAGGGGCAGGCGACTCCTCGACGAGCTTCTGGTGCCTGCGCTGCAGTGAGCAGTCGCGCAGGCCGAGGTGAATGACCGTGCCGTGGGTGTCGGCCAGGATCTGGACCTCGACGTGCCTGGCCGATTCCAGGTAGCGCTCGAGGTAGAGCCTGCCGTCGCCGAAGACCGCGGCGGCGGTTGCTCTGGTGTGCTGCCAGGCGGCGCCGAAATCGTCGCCGTCGCGGACCACCCGCATGCCACGTCCGCCACCACCGGCGACGGCCTTGATGATCACCGGATAGCCGATCTCCTCGGCCAGTGCTCGTGCGGCGTCGGCGTCGTCGATGGGATCGCGGCTGCCCGGCAGCAGCGGCAGGCCCGCGTCAGCCATCAGCGCTCTGGCCGTGGACTTGTCGCCCAGCCGGGCCATGACGGCAGCGGGCGCACCGACGAAGACGAACCCCTCCGCCTCGCACACCTCGGCGAAATCCGGGTCCTCGGACAGGAATCCGTAACCGGGGTGGATCGCGTCGGCGCCGGTGGCACGCGCCGCCTCGATGATCGCGGGGATCGACAGGTAGCTGCGCTTGGCCGGGGCCGGACCGATCTGCACCCGTTCGTCGGCCAGCCGCACCGCCGCCGACTCGCGGTCGGCGGCGGAGTGTACGGCCACGGTCGCGATGCCGAGTTCGCGGCACGTGCGGATGACCCGCACCGCGATCTCACCCCGGTTGGCGACGAGGACCTTGCGGAGGGGGCGGCTCACCGCAGCGCCTCGAACACGATCAGCGGCTGGCCGTGTTCCACGGCATCGCCGTTCTCGACCAGCAGTTCGGCGACGACGCCCTCCTTGGTCGCGGTCACCGGGATCATCAGCTTCATCGCCTCGATGATGCCCACCTGCTGGCCCGCGCGCACCGGGTCACCGGCCGAAACGAACGGCGCGGCACCGGGTTCCGACGACCGGTAGAACACGCCGACGGTCTCGGCGGTCAGGGTGAAGGTGTTCGCGGCGGGCGCGCCGTCGGTGCGGCCCGCGGGCGCCGGGGCCGCGGCCGGGGTGACCAGCGAGAGCCGCCCGGCCTCGGCCCCGGCCGGTTCGTGGCCGACGGCGGGCGCCGAAGCGGGACGGTCGTCCCAGGTGATGCGGAGCAGCACGGGGCCGTTGGCGACGGTCACCGAGGTCGGGGCGGACGCGGTGGCGCGCACGGACATCGCATGCCGGGTGAGCACCGCGAGGCTGTGATCGGCGTCGGTGGCACTCACCGCCCGCTGGGTGGATTCGCTGGTCGCTGACTCGGTCATCGGGTCTCCTGGCTCTGGGTGCGGACGGCTCGAAGGGTCGGGGTCGGTACGTGCCGTGAGCCGCAGGCCCTGCCGCAGCACCGTCCACGGGTTGCGGATCAGGAAGTCGGTCATCGCGCTGCCGAGCTCTCCGGCCGAGTCAGCCCGTAGGCACGAAATCGGCTGTGGCGCTGGGCGAGCAGGTCGGCGGTCGGCCAGGCGCGCAGTTCGTGCACGGCCTGGCGCACGGCCCGCCGCAGCAGGGCGGCCGCGCCGACGGGGTCACGGTCGGCGCCGCCGTCCGGTTCGGGGATCACCGCGTCGGCGATGCCGAGTTCGAGCAGCGCGGCCGCGTCGACCCGCAGGGCGGCGGCGGCGCGCGGCGCGGCGGCCGGGTCCTTCCACAGGATGGCGGCGCAGCCCTCCGGGCTGATCACCGAGTAGACGGCGTTCTCGCACACCAGGACCCGGTCGGCCAGCGCGAGCGCGAGCGCTCCCCCGCTGCCGCCCTCACCGGTGATCACGGTGACCACCGGAACAGGCAGTCCGGCCAGCAGTTTCAGCGATTCGGCGATGGCGACCGCCTGGCCCTGTTCCTCGGCTTCGATGCCGGGGTAGGCGCCCGCCGTGTCGACCAGCGCGACGACCGGGCGGCCGAGTTTGGCGGCCAGCCGCAGCACCCGCACCGCCTTGCGATAGCCGGCGGGCGTCGGCATGCCGTAGTTGCGCTGGGTCAGTTCGGCGCCGGTATGGCCCTTCTGGGTGCCGATCACCACGACCGGCAGTCCGTCGAGCCGGGCCAGGCCTGCGATCATGGCGGGGCAGTCCGCCGACATGCGGTCGCCGTGCAGTTCGACGAAATCGTCGAACGCGGCGGCCAGGTAGTCCAGGGTGGTCGGTCTGCCGAGTCTGCGCGCGGCGCGCACGCGATCCCACGATTCACCGACGATGAGCGCGGCGGGGTCGGTGATGACCGCGTCCGCGTCACCGGGCTCGGTGCGGCGCAGCGGGCGGGTCGTCATCGCCACGAGTCGCGACAGCCGGGCCCGCAGCGCCGAGCGGTGGCAGATCATGTCGACGATGCCGTGTTCCAGGAGGAACTCGGCGGTCTGGAAGCCGGCGGGCAGGGTCTGCCCGATGGTCTGCTGGATGACCCGCGGCCCCGCGAAGCCGAGGCGCGCACCGGGTTCGGCGACGATGATGTCGGTGGAGGTGGCGAAGGAGGCCGCCACGCCACCGTAGGTCGGGTCGGTGATGATCGAGATGGTCAGCACGCCCGCGTCGTCGAGGCGCCGGAGTGCGCGGCTGGTCTTGGCCATCTGCATCAGCGCGAGGATGCCTTCCTGCATCCGTGCGCCACCGGAGGCCGTGACGAGCACCAGCGGCGCGCGATCGGCCAGCGCCGCTTCGGCCGCGGCGGTGACCGCCTCGCCGACGGCGCTGCCGAGGCTGCCGCCGAGGAAGCGGAAGTCCATGACCGCCAGCACGATCGGGGTGCCGTCGACGGTGCCGCGCACGCAGCGGATCGCCTCGGGCATGCCGGTCGCCTCGCGTGCCTGCGCGGCGCGTTCAGTGTAGGCGCGGGTGTCGGTGAATCCGAGCGGGTCGGTCACCGTCGCGGCGGTGGCGATCGGCTTGGCCGAATCCTCGTCGAGGAGCTGGTCGATGCGCTGATCGGCGGTGAGCATGCCGTGGTCGTCGCATTCCGGGCAGACCCGGTCGGCGCGTTCGTAGCGTTTGAGATAGATCACGGTCTGGCACGCCGGGCACAGCATCCAGGCGGTGCCGATGGTGGCGGTTCCGGTCTCGACGATGGTCATCGGTCCTCCAGCGGACGTGGGACGTAGCGGGCGCATGCCGCGGGCAGCCGGACGCCTGCGGTCCGCAACTGGGCGACGCGGGTGAGGTAGGCGGCGCCGAACATCAGCTGCCCCGCGATGTCGGCGACGGCACGGTTCTCCGGCGCGGCCAGATAGGTGCCCGCCGTCCAGGTGTTGAAGGCGCCCATCGCGGGGCCGCACCAGATCTGGTAGTCGGCGACCCGGTCGGCTTCGCCGCGGATGCTCCAGCCCGAGGACAGGCCGAGGTACCAGCGGAACACCAACGCCATCTTGGCTTTCGGGTCCTGTTCGGCGCCGGCGAGCTGGGCCGGGTCGCGTTCGGTGAAGTACCGGACGCACTCCTGCCATACCTCGTCGAGTGGCCTGCGGAACAGCGTGGACTCGAGCTCGGCGCGCAGCGTCGCGGGCAGAGTGTCGAGTCCGTCGTAGGCGCGGTAGGTGTCGTAGAGGCGCTGGGCGCGCGCGGCGAACATCGTGCCCCGGCGCAGGACCTGCACCTGCACACCGAGTTCGAACATGTCCGAGGACGGCGACATTGCGCAGTCGGCGAATTCGGCGCGGGCCAGCAGGTTCTTGGTTGCCGCGCACTGCGCGGCCTCCGTGGCCGACTGGTTGACCGACCCGGTCACCACGTACGCGGCGCCGAGCCCGAAGGCCGCCGCGACGGCATCGGGAGTGCCGAGGCCGCCCGCGGCGCCGATGCGGACCTGACCCGCTCCGGCGACCGAGGTGGCCAGGCGGTCGCGGGCCGCGATCAGTTCGGGCAGCAGGACAGTCAGGGGCCTGCGGTCGGTGTGGCCGCCCGAGTCGGCTTCGGCGGTGATGTCGTCGGCCATCGGCACCTGCTCGGCGAGGCGGGCCTGCTCCTCGGTGATCCGGCCCGCCCCGACGAGGTCGCGCAGCAGCCGGACCGGAGCGGGGCGCAGGAACAGGTCGGCCACCTCGACGCGGGAGACCTTGGCGATCACCCGGTGCCGCCGCTCGATGCCGCCCTGCCGGTCGACCGCGAGCCCGGCGGCGCGGTAGCGGACCACCTCGGCGGTGAGATCCATGAAGGCCGAGGCCTCCACGCAGCGCACGTCGTGGCGCAGGCAGGCGTCGATGATGGCGCGTTCCAGCGCGGATTCGCTGGGACTGTGGATGAGGTTGCAGGCGAACGGCTGTCCGTCCAGTTCCCTTGCCAGCTCGCCCAGTGCCGCGTCGACCGCGGCCGGCGCGACCCCCGCGGCGCCGTACGCGGCCAGATAGCCGTTGCGCGCCATGGCTTTCACCAGGGCGGGCGAGGCGATGCCGTTGGCCATCGCGCCGGCGGCGTAGGCGGCTCTGACACCGTGTGCGGTGCGGAAAGCGCTGTCGCCGAGGCGTTCCGGCGGCAGCGGCGCGACGGCCGCCAGCACCTGGGTGCCCGCCGCGACCGTCTCGTCGGCGGTGGCGCCGACGCGATCGTCCGCGCGGACGATCCAGACGGGGGCGTCCAGGTCGAGCAGCAGTGCGGTGATCTCCTCGGCGGTGCTCGCCACCGCGGCGGTGCGCATCGTGGTCATCGCGCCGCCCGATCGACGAGTTCGACGGCCAGGTCGGTCACTTCGTAGATCCGCAGGCCCGGCTTCCACAGTGAGCCGTCGACCACCGCGGTCACGCCGTGCGGGCCGCGGTGCAGCGCCTTGATGTGCGCTTCGAGTTCGACGGTGCCGTCGGTGGGCAGGAACTGGCCGCGGTAACGCCAGCTGAACGGGATATCCGCCGGAATGCGGAACACCGGATCGGTCATGTCGGCGGTGTGGCCCGCGTCGACGAGCCATTCCTGCACGGCGTGGATCACCGATTCGACGCCGAGCGAGCCGGGGATGACCGGGTCGAGGTGGAAGTGCCGGGTGAAGAACCAGTCGTCGGGGTCGATGGCGCGCAGCGAATGCAGGTATCCCGCACCGTATTTCCCGCCCCCGTCGACCACATCGACCCGATCGATGAGGGTGAGGGTGCCGCGCGAGCACAGTGGTGCGGCCGGGTCGGCGCGGCGGGCTGCCACGTCGATCGCGCGGACCGGTGCCTGCGGATTCTCGGCCAGCCAGGACGGAGCGGGGCGGCCTGCGTCGAGGCCGGTCTGGTTGGCCAGTGCCTCGTCGCTGAAGTAGCCGAACATGGTCTCGCCGGTGTAGAACGGCTCGCCGTCGACGCTGAGCGTGTAATCGAAGGTCTGCAGCGAGGATCCGGGCAGGATCGTCGTCGACAGCATGCGCGAGGACTGCTCGATCGTGCGGTCACGCAGGTCGACCTGACGCAGCACCGTGGCGGTGCCGCCCAGGTTGCGCAGGCTCAGGGTGACGCCCGGCTGGGTCAGGGTCGGCCCGGCGTAGTAACCCATGAGCAGCGCGGCCTGGAGCGAGGTCTCCATGTACACGAAGTGCGGCATGGAGTCGTTGGCCGTATCGGCGTAGTACCAGGAGTCGGCGGGCGAGTCGTACTCGGTGGTGTAGGACGCGGCGTCGAGAGTGCCACGGGCACCGTCGAAATCGCGGACCCGGTCGACCAGGAGCAGGCCGCCGGTGGGCAGCCGGGTCGCGCGCACACCGGTGTACTCCGCGAACTCCGGCCCCATCGCGATCGCCTGATCGCCGCGCGCCAGGTGCGTCATGTGGAACTCGTTGAGCAGCAAGCTCGGTACCGCCTGCCCGGGGCCGACGCCCGTACCCACGGACTCGGCGACGGTGACCTGCACCGCCACGCTCGGCTCGCCGCCTGCGAAGCTCGCGGTGGCGGTGACGTGCGGGCGGGGAACGAGATCCAGGCCGGTGACGACGAGTTCCACCGTGCCCTGGGTCGCGCCGGACACGGCCGGGGTAGCCCCGGTCAGCGTGCTGCCCGACAGGCACAGGTGCATGCCGGTGAACAGGGCGAACACCTCGGCCGCCTGCCGGGCGGCCACGCCGGGGGCACCGTCGTAGCGGGCGACGACCCGACCGTCGCCGGTCCCGCCGTAGAGCTCGATCGACTCGATCTCGGTGAGTACCAGGGGTTCTCCGGCGGCGAGTCGCGCCGCCACTGCGACACCGTCGCGCCGGTGGCCGAGTCCGAAGACCTCGGCGACCGCGCCCGCGGCCAGCTGTTCGAGTGCCGCGCGGTCGAGCCGGATGCGGTCGGTACGCGCCAGAGGCTTGAACGCACCTTCCCTGGCGACGACCCCCGCGAAGGCCAAAATCGACCCGTGACCGGCATTCGTCGTGGTGCCGACGCTGTGCGTCGCCGGGTCCTGGAGAGAGGTCGCGCGGGACCACAGCGCACGCTGCACGGCGACCTGTGCGGCGAGGGCAGAGCGGTGGGCCGTGACCACGCCGACGCGCAGCTCGGCGATCGGGCCGCGCTCCGAATCTCGCACCGGCGCAGAGGCATACACGGCGACCTCGGTAGTGGGCGCGGGCTTCGGTGCCTGCGCGATGGACGGGGTCGGCGCCGGCTGTGCCACGGCGTGCGCGGGGGCCGCGCCGACCGGGTCGAAGGCGATGCCGTCGAATTCGAGGATTGTCATCGGGTCCACTCCCTCACCGAGGTCTGGAACTTCTCCGTCAGATCGGGCGTCGTGAGGACGGTGACGTCCGAGAAGCGCTGCAGCACTGTGCCGTCGGTGGCCAGTGCGGTCGCGTCGATGCGGGCTTCGAGCCGCCCGGCGCGCGGGTTGTCGACCACCAGGACGAACGGTTCGGTGGTCGGCAGCGGGTGGTGATAGTCGATCCGGCCGACGCCGAGGGGCAGGCAGGCCGCGCCGAGCAGGCGGTGGCCGAGGACCGGCGGGCCCTGCAGGATCAGGTCGGCGGCGACCGGATCGTGCAGCCTGCCCGCGTAGGCGCCGTCGGCGACCGAGCCGGTGGGCAGGAAGCACTCCAGGACGATCGCGCTGTCGCTGTCGGACCGGATGGTGCGCAGGCCCTGCAACGCCGGCGCGTGAAACTGGATGGCCTCGGTGTAGATCCGCTCGGCGCCGGTTCCCGGACCGGCCACGATCGACTGGCTTCCCGCGTCCTCGGGCGCCGTCGCGAGCAGCAGGGTCGCCCGGAAGTGGGCCGCCTTGTCGCCGAAGACGGTGGCACGCACCGCGGTTCGGCCGTCGACGGCGGTGACGGGTTCGAGTTCGATCTCCAGTGCGGTGACCGGATGGTCGAACACCAGCCCCTTGAGGACCTGGTAGTCCCTGACCCCGATCACGGTGCGGCCCGGATGGGTTCGCTCCGCGAGATTGATCATCGCGCCGAGACCGAAGGTGGCGGGCAACACGATGTGCTCGCCGATCTGGTGCGCGGCGATCACGGGTTCGTCGACCAGATCGGTGACATCGCGGCGGGCGCGCACCCGTGCGGCGGGACGTTCGCCCGTCGACAGTGCGGTCGCGGCACCCACCAGCAGCACCGGCTCCGGTCGGCGGTCCTCGGTGAACTGCGTCGTGAACGCGGCGGCGCCTGCGGCGGGGGCCAGCAGCGGGATGCCGCGATCCCGGAAGTGCTCGCGCAGTTCGGCGGTCACCATGCCGCCGTCCCAGGCACCCCAGTCCAGCGCGGTGACCCGGTGGCCGGGATGTCTGCGCCGCCAGCTCACCGCGAACCGGCACAGTGCCTCGTTCGCGGCGGCGTAGTCGGCCTGCCCGGTATTGCCGAACAACCCGGCCACCGAGGTGAACAGCACCAGGTCCCTTGGCTCCCCCACCGCGGCCAGGACGGCGGCGAGACCACCGAGCTTGGGGCGAAGGACCCGCCCGATCGAGTCCGCGGTCTTGTCCGGGATCAGGGAATCCGCCAGCACACCCGCGCCGTGGACGACGCCGGTGATGGTCTCGCGCCACGGTGCGATCGCCTCGGCGAGCGCGGCCGCGTCGGTGGCATCGACGGCGAGGTAGTCGGCACGATCGCCGAGAGTGGCCAGGGTGGAACGAATTTCGCGGACCGCGCGGATCTCGCCGCACGCCCGATCGATGTCCTTCGGTGTCACCCCGGTCCCGGCCAGTGCGCGCACCGCCGCCGGCTTGAGGTCGCCGTCGGCGATCCCGATGGCCCAGGCCGGTTCGTCGGTGAGCTGGGTTCGTCCGAGCAGGACGAATCGCGCCGGGCTGTGTTCGGCGAGGGCGAGCACGCAGGTGGCGGTGACGCCCCTGGCGCCGCCGGTCACCAGCAGCACGTCGTTCTCGGTCAGCACCGTCGGCGCGAGTGTCGTTGCCGCGCTGACGACCTCGGTGGTGATCGCATCGCCGTGCCTGCTCGGCACCGGGGTGCGCCGCTGTCCCGATCCGTCGACGCCGACCTCGACGGTGTCGACGGCCGCATCACACAGCTCCTCGAGCACGATCTGCGCCACCCGCCCCGGTGTCGCCGCCGGGGCGATGTCGAGGGCACGGCAGAACAGTGCCGGTTCCTCGGCGGCCAGGGTCTTCACCAGTCCGCCGAGACCGCCGAGCAGGGCAGGCACCGGATCGGCGTCACCGAGCAGACCCAGGTGACCGTCGAGCCGGGTGACGGTGACGAAGCCGGCGCGGTCGGTCGCGCCGCGCAGGGCGGGCACCACCCGGCCGGTGAGCAGGATCGCCTCGGTCAGGATGCGCTCGGCCTGGTCCCAGTCCGACGCGACACCCGCCACGACCACACACATGTCCGCGGAGCCGGACACGGTGTCGGCGGGGCCTACCCGCTGCACCGTCCAGCTGCGTTCGCGCAGGGTCTCCTCGATCGCCTCGACGTCGGTCTCGGCCGAGGGATCAAGGCAGACCACCAGCGCACGACCAGCGAGGCGATACGGATCGACCGCCAGGTCGACCGGCGCGAGCTCGACGAGTTCGACGACGTGCCGCGGCGTTTCGGCCGCGGCCTCAGCTTTTGGGTGGACATCACCCCCGGCCAGCTCGGCCACGATCTGATCCAGTGATCGCAGGGTGCCGAGCTGCTCGGGTCCGAGACTGGGCAGGTTGGGGAACCGTTCCTGCAGCGCGCCGATCACCTGGACCCGCTTGATCGAGTCCACGCCGAGATCCGCTTCCAGATCCATTGTCGGATCGACCATCTCGACCGGGTATCCGGTTTTGTCGGCGACTACTTCCCGCAGCGCCTGCCGCAGGGTGTCGGCGGTCGCGGCGCCGTCGGCCGGGGCGGCCTCGGCGGTGGTGGATGCGGCCGCCACGGTGGCATCGGTGGCGTGCGCGGCGGTGGCAGGTGCGGCGGTGGCGCTGCCGGCCTCGGCGAGCAGGTCCGCGATCTGGTCCAGGGTGCGCAGGGTGCCCAGCTGCTCGGGGCCCAGGCTGGGTAGCGAGGGGAAGCGTTCCTGCAGTGCGCCGATGACCTGCACGCGCTTGATCGAGTCGACGCCGAGGTCGGCTTCCAGGTCCATGGTGGGGTCGACCATCTCGACCGGGTAGCCGGTCTTGTCGGCGACGACCTCCCGCAGCGCGGCGCGGACCGCATCGCCGGTGATCGCGCTGTCGGCGGCCGCGCCGGGAGTGCCTGCCTGCGGTGCGGTGGCAGCCTGCTCCGCCGGAGCGGCCTGCGGTGCGGCGACAGCGTGCTGAGCCGTTGCCGGAACTGCCACGGCGGCAGCACCATTCGCCGCGGGAGCGACCGGGGCAGCGTGCCCGTTGGTGGGCGCGGACGCCGGCGCGGCGATCGCGGGCACAGTGGGCGCGGCGGTGATCGCCCGCGGGGCCTGCCGGGTAGCGGTCACGGTGCGCGTGCCGGTCACCGGTGCGCCGGACTCGAGCTCCGCAAGCTGAGCAAGCACATCGCTTGCCCGCGAATGACTTTCACTGATCGCGATGCCGTGATCTTTCACCGCTTCGATGGCGCGCAGGGTGTTCTCGTCGAGCGTGCCGTTGCTCAGCGCGCCGGCCAGACCACGGGCCAGGTCGAGCTGGCCGTCCAGGTACTGCCGGTGGGTGTCCAGGTGCTGCACCAGGGCGGTGTCGAGCAAGTCGCTCGTCCGGTACTCGGACGAGCCGGGGGCGGGGATGGTCACGAGCTGTTCCTCCACGGTCGGGGCTACCACCGGTTGGTGCACCGCGAACGGCTGCGGTGCGGATGCGGATGCGGGGATCGAGGCGACGGCGGCCAGAGATTCGGTAACCGCTGCGGCCTGCGGCGCGGCGAGCTGGACCGAGTAGTCCCCGGACAGCGCTTCGGCGTAGGCGGCACGGCGACTGTCCGGCACGTATTCCGGCGCCGACAGGGTCACCGTCATCCTGTTGGCAGCCGGGGCGGGGGGCTGCGTTTCGGCGGCGGCGTAGCGGTTGATGTCTGTGATCTCGACACCGAGGACGGCCAGGCGCACCGCGGCGCGCTTGAGCGCCACGTCACCGTTGCCGATGGGACCGGAGTCGGTGGCGAAGGCGATCACGTCGTCGCCGAGGGTGCGCCGCACCAGCGAGGTGAGCACCTGCTTGGGACCACATTCGACGAAAACGGTGCATCCGTCGGCGTGCATGGCCCGCAGCGCGTCGACGAATTCGACCGGCTGGCTCAGCTGGGCCGTGAGCGTCGCCCGGTTGGCCGCGACATCGGCACCGTAGGACGCTCCCGCGGTGTCGGCGTAGACCGGAGCGTCGGGCTCGGTGATGTCGACCTCGTCGACGGCGGCGCCGAATTCGGTCACCGCGTGCGCGACATAGGGCGTGTGGAAGGCGGCTGCCACGGGCAGATCCCTGGTGGCCCAGCCTCTTTCGGCGCTGCGCGCGATGAAGGCGGCGATGCCCTCCGGCCCGCCGCCGACGACGATCTGGTCGGGGGCGTTGTGATTGCAGATCCACACGTCGTCGAGATCGGCCAGCGCCTCGGCGACGTCCTCGCGCAGTGCGTTGACGGCCACCATAGTGCCCGCCTCGGCATCGTCGGCCACCGTCATCGCCGCACCACGAGCCCGGGCGAGGGTGAAGAAGTCCTCGGTACTCAGCGCGCCCGAGGCCCACAGGGCCGTCAGCTCGCCGAAGCTGTGGCCGAGGTAGCCGTGCGCCCGCAGACCGAACTCGGTGAGCACCCGGAACTGACCGGCCGCGAGCGCGCCGATCGCGGGCTGCGCGAATTCGGTACGGCGCAGGGCGGATTCCTGCTCGGCGCGGGCCTGCTCGGTGAACGCGGGCGGCGGGAAGACCACCGCGCCCAGCCGCTGCCCGGCGCCGACGAACGCGGCATTGGCGGCGTCGAAGGCCGCGCCGACCGGCGGATTGTTCAGCGCCGCGTCCAGACCCATGTCCACGTACTGGCTGCCCTGGCCTGCGAACAGCACGCCGACCTTCGCTTCCGGAAGCGCCGCGGCGCGGAAGTAGACGCCTTCGGGGTGGTCCCACTGCGCCGCTTCGGGATTGCGCACCATCTCGTCGACGGCCAGCGCGCGCAGATCGGCGGCGGTGTCCTCGTCGACGGACACGAAACCGATGCGGGCGTGGTCGGCGGGGATGTCGCCGCCGTCGGTGCCCGGGGTGCTGCGGACGACGTCGATCAGGCCCGACACATCCGGCGCGTGCCACAGGTGCGCACGGGGCACGCGATGCAGCACCTGTCCGCGTTCGCCGTCGGCTTCTTCGAGCACAAGGTGGAAGTTGGTGCCGCCGAAGCCCATTGCCGACGCGGCCGCGCGGCGCACGGGGCGCTGCGGGTCGCGCACCCACGGCCGGGTCTTCGTGTTGACGTAGAGCGGGGTGTGCGCGGCGTCGATCTCGCTGTTGGGCGCGTCGACATTGATCGTCGACGGCAGGATCTTCTGGTGCAGGGCGAGCGCGAGTTTCATCACGCCCGCGGTGCCCGCGGCTCCCTTGGTGTGCCCGATCTGCGACTTGACACTGCCAAGAGCGGCAAATCCCGTCTCCGAACTCGCGTCGGCGAGCAGCCCTTTCAGCGCGGTCAGCTCGGTCTTGTCGCCCACCGCGGTGCCGGTGGCATGCGCCTCGATCAGCTCCACGTCGGCGGGCGAGCACTCGGCGTCGGCGTAGGCGCGCTCCAGCGCCACCCGCTGGCCCGCGGCGACCGGCGCGTAGATGCTCTTGGCGCGACCGTCGCTGGAGGAGCCGAGACCGCGGATCACCGCGTAGATGCGGTTGCTGTCGCGGCGGGCGTCGGCCAGCCTGCGCAGCGCCAGCATCGTGATGCCCTCACCGAGCAGCGTGCCGTCGGCCTCGGCCGAGAACGGGCTGATCCGGCCGGTCGGCGACAGCGCGCCGACCTTGCTGAAGCACAGGTAGATGAAGATCGAGTTCTCGGTGTCGACGCCACCGGTGATCATCATGTCGGCGCGGCCGTCCTGCAGTTCGGCGATCGCGGTGCGGATGGCGGCCAGCGAGGCCGCGCACGCCGCGTCGACGGTGCAGTTGATGCCGCCGAGCCCGAGCCGGTTCGCGACGCGGCCCGCCACCACATTGGCGAGCAGACCGGGGAACGAATTCTCCTCCCACGGCGCGAACGCGGCGACGAAGCGACGCGAGATCTCCGCGACGTCACCGTCGGACAGGCCGACCGAGCGGGCCGCCTCCTCGAGCACCGGGGTGGACAGGCGCGCGGCCAGCGGATGCATCAGCGGCACCGGTCCGGTGGTGCCGAGCACCACGCCGGTCCGCGCCGGGTCGTACCATTCCGAGCCGGTCGCGCCGGCATCGGCGAGCAGATCACGGGCGACCCCGAGGCTCAGGGTCTGCATGGTGCTGGTGACCTCGAGCTGGTTCGGCGGCATGCCGAACTCCAGCGGATCGAACTCGACATCGGGCAGGAAAGCCCCACGGCGCGAATAGGTCTTGTCCGGCGCCGAGCGATCGGCGTCGTAGTAGTCGTCCAGGCTCCAGCGCGACGCGGGCACCTCGGAGGTGCAGTCGACGCCGTCGATGATGTTCTGCCAGTACTCGCGGTGGGTGTGTGCCTTGGGCAGCAGACCCGACATCCCGACGATGGCGATCGGGTCGCGTGCCAGGCGTCGTTCGTCTTTGACGTCCTCCCGATCGGCGACGACCGGAATTCCGACCGTGGCGTGGTGCGCCACGTCGGTGGGTTCCTGTTTCACAGGGACTCGCTTTCCGCTAGGCGGAAAGACTGACAGTCCCTCCGCAGGCGTTTGACCACTCCGCACGTCCTGCGGCGTGAATATTCTTGGCAGCATTGAGGTCGCGATCGTGCCGAGCACCGCAAGACGCGCATTCCCATGCCCGCACCCGCAGCGGCTTGGGGCCGTCGTTGGCCCCGCACGTCGAGCACAATTGCGACGACGGGAAGAACCGATCGGTCTTCCCGAATATCCGCCCGTAGCGGGCGGCCTTGTCCTCGAGCAGTCGGATGAAGGTGCTCCATCCGACGTCGTATACCGACTTCGCCAACCGAGTCCGCGCCAACCCACGAACACACAAGTCCTCGACGAACACCGCTTGGTTGTCGCGGATGATTGCCGTGGTGTGCTTGTGTGCCCAGTCGTGGCGGGTGTCCTTGACCCGAGCGTGCAGTTTCGCTACTCGGACCCGCTGTTTCTCTCTGTTCTTCGACCCCTTGTCTTTTCGGGCGAGCGCCTGTTGAGCACGTCGTAGCCGCCGCTCGGCCCTGCGCAGAAATCTCGGCGTGGTGATCGTCTTCCCGTCCGACAAGACCGCGAAGGTCTCCAATCCCAGGTCGATACCGACCTCGGATGTCACCGTCGGCAGCGGCGAATCTCTCACGTCGACTACGAAGGACGCGAAGTAGCGGCCTGCCGAGTCCTTGATCACCGTCACGGACGAGGGCGCCGATGGCAGGTATCGCGACCACCGCACCGCGAGCTCGCCGACCTTCGCGATGTGCAGGCGCCCGTTCGCACGGAGCCTGAACCCGTTGCGGGTCAGTCGGATCGACTGGCGGTGATCTCTTTTCGATCGGAACCGTGGCGCTCCGAGTTTCCGCCCGTTCCGCCGTCCGGCGATCGAGTCGAACCAATTCCGATACGCCGTGCGAGCGTCCTGACACGCTTGCACCAACGCCACACTCGCGACCTCGGCCAGCCACGCGCGCTCGGGTGTCCGTTTCGCTGCAGTGACAACCTGCCGCTGAAGCTCGGTGTCGCTGATCTTCATTCCCGTCGCAAACGCGGTCCGCCGCGCACGCACACAGTCGTTGAACACCACCCGGGCGCAACCGAACGCCCTGGCCAACGCGGCTTGCTGCCCCGGCGTCGGGTAGACACGGAATTGATACCGCAGATACACGCCTCGACAATAGCGAATAGCTCTGACACGGCCGAGATGGATCGACCTGCATCACACCCGTGGAACACGTCTGCGCGCTGTCGGTCTCGGCCATATCAACTCCTTTCACTACGGGCCACGGCCCAATTCAGGCGGCGACGGTGGTGGCGGTGGCCGACGCGATCAGTTCGGCCGCGGTGGCGGCGAACAGGCGGTGGCCCACCGGACTCGGGTGCAGACCGTCCGCGGTCCACACCTCCGGCCTGGCCCATTCGGGCCGGGCGGCGATATCTAGCAGCAGGGTGCCGGTGTCGTCGGTGACCCGGGCAAGGACGTCGTTGGCGGTGGCGAAGCGCTCACGCAGCAGGGCGCGGAAACCGTCCGGCACGGGCAGGCGGGCGGGGATGTCGGGGTAGCTCGCGGTGAACACGGTGGCTTCCCTGGCCCGCAGGGTCGAGAAGATGGTGTGCAGGTTGTCGGCGAAACGATCCGCGTCGTAGGCGCTGACCAGGTCGTTCACGCCGACAACCACACCGTAGAGGCCGGCCCGGGCCGACGACGTCGCGTCCGCGAGCTGGCTCGCGACGACATCGCCGGTCGTGGCGCCGTGGGTACCGAAGTTACGAATCGTGGTGGGCCGCAGCCCGAGCTGACCGCCGAGGCGCGAGACCCAGCCCCGGTAACCACCCGCCGCGGCGGGGTCGCCACGGCCCTCCACGAAGCTGTCTCCGAGCGCCGTCAGGCCGGCCGCAATCATGCGGTGACCGCCGTATTCACCACGTGCCGATCGGCGACGGGGAAGTTCACCTCTTCGTAGAGCGCGCTCAGCTCGACCTCACCGAAGAACTTGTCCGGCGGGTACAGGCCGGCGATCAGTCCGAAGAACTTCTTGGAGTAGTGCGGGCTCAGGCTCGCCGCGCGGAACACCGAGTCGTAGTACGGGGTCAGCGTGAGGTCGGAGATGGACTGGGTCAGCTCGTAGGTGCTGGCGCTCTGCGCGTCGCGCTCCCGCTGGTATTCCGGCATGGTCTCCTCGAACGGGCGCGCGCCCGAGAGGCTTTCGTGCACCAGGTCGGCGAGCAGCTGGCTGTACTTGAAGGCGTCGGTGATGCCCCAGCCGGTGAACGGGTCCTTGTGGTAGCCGGCGTCGCCGACCAGCGCCCAGCCGGGACCGAAGGACTGGCGGCGGTAGTTGTCCGGGTACAGCATCGGGCGGAACGGCTCGACGCGCTTGCCGGTATCCCGCAGGCGCGCACCGATTTCCGGGTCGATCTGGTCGACGATCTCCTGCACGCCCGCATCGGGATCGGTGCGGAAGTCACGGAACCGGTCGCGCTTGCGCATGACCGCGACCAGAGCCAGGCCGTCGTTGGTCGGCCAGGAGGCGAA
Organism: Nocardia sp. NPDC060259; assembly: GCF_042728775.1. Lineage (NCBI taxonomy): Bacteria > Bacillati > Actinomycetota > Actinomycetes > Mycobacteriales > Nocardiaceae > Nocardia > Nocardia sp. NPDC060259. The sequence continues at coordinate 21,942 of NZ_JBHXAY010000045.1, read as the reverse complement.
CTGCTGCTCACCGAAACCGGTGCGGTGGTGCATGCCCCAGTCGACGCCCTCGTAGTACGAGTAGTAGATGAAGCAGGCCGCGGGCGAACCCTCGTAGGTGGCCGCGCCGACCTCCTTGGCGACGATCGAGTTCGAACCGTCGGCGCCGACAACCAGTTTCGCGCGGAACTCCTGCTCGGGGCCGTCACCGGCGCGGCCGCGGATACCGGCGACCCGGTCGCCGTCGCGCAGCAGCCCGGTGACGGTGAAGCCCTCGATGACCTCGGCGCCCGACTCCCCCGCCGCGTCGACCAGGATCTTGTCGAGCACGGTGCGGCGCGGGCAGTAGACGGCGTCGATGCCGTCGGCCGCCGGATCGGCCATGCCGGGGATCTCGATGTCGGTGTAGGTGAAGTTCAGGTGGCGGATCGGCGGGCAGCCGGTGGCCACCACGGCGTCGAGCAGGCCCCAGGACTTCAGAAAGCCGAGGCCTGCCTGGTGGATGTAGTGCGTGGACGGGGTGTCGCTGGGAAAGGTCGCGCGGTCCACGGCGAGCACCCGGTAGCCCTGACGGGCCAGCAGCATGGCCAGGGGCGAGCCCGCGACCCGGGTTCCGACGACGATGACGTCATACATGATGTGATCACTTTCGCTGGTCGAATTCCGATTTCGAGTCTGTCGCCGGTGCATTGCGGAAACCACGGCGGGCCATCGCAATTCATCGGCCGATCGGTCCCGGCTATCGTCGGCGAGACCATGGGAGGAATTTCGCGTCGCGTTACCCGCGCGACACGTACAGCTGATCTATTTCCGCGGAATAGGTTTCGGCGATCACGGCCCTGCGCAATTTCAGCGACGACGTGAGCAGACCCGCGTCGACGGTGAAATCGCCGTCGACGACACGGAATGCGCGAATGGATTCCGGCCGCGACACCAGCGAATTGGCGTCGTCGACGGCGGCCTGGATCTCGGTGGCCGGATCGTCGTCGGGATGGTCGATGCGCCACTTCGCCGCGCGGTCGGCGTCGAGGGTGATCAGCGCGGTCACGAACGGGCGCCCGTCACCGACCACCATGCAGTTGCTGACCAGTGGATGCAGCCGGACCCGGTCCTCGAGCGGCGTCGGTGCGACGTTCTTGCCACCGGAGGTCACCAGGATCTCCTTCTTGCGCCCGGTGATCCGCAGGTGGCCGTCGTCGAGTTCGCCGATGTCACCGGTGTGCAGCCAGCCCTCGTCGTCGACGGGCCGCTGGTCGGCGGCCGCGCCCCAGTAGCCCGGCGAGACGTGCGGGCCGCGGACCAGCACCTCACCGTCGGCGCCGATGCCGACCTCGGTGCCGGGGATCGGGCGGCCGACGGTGCCGAGCCGGTTGGTGGCCGGCGCGCTCACGGTGACCGCGGTGGCCGCCTCGGTGAGGCCGTAGCAATTCAGGATCACCACGCCGAAGCCCGCGTAGAAACTTGCCGTGGTGTCGTCGAGGGACGCGCCGCCGGAGATCACGTAGCGCAGCCGGCCGCCGAACGCGGCGGACACGGCGTCGTTGCCTGCGACCGGCGCCGAACCCTCGGCCAGCACCGCGAGGCCGCGTTCGACCGCCTCCGCCTCCTGCTCCTCGGTGAGCAGTGCGCGCGTGTGCTTGCGAATCTTCTCCAGCGCGTAGGGAATCAGGGCAAGGAAGGTCGGCCGCAACCGGGCGAGCGCGGGCACCAGGTCCGGAACCCCGGGCAGCAGATGGGTGCGGCTGCCGCCGTAGAGGCAGGCGAACAGGATCGTCTGGCCGAACACGTGCGAGAGCGGCAGCGCCAGCACCGTCGTGCCGTCGAACAGCTCGCCGGTCTGCCGGGAGGTGTTCGCGGCCGTGACGTACATGTTGCGGTGGCTGATCATGCAGCCCTTGGCCAGGCCGGTGGTGCCGCTGGTGTAGACGATCATCGCCAGGTCACCGGCCCGCACCGCGGCGATCCGCGCGTCGAGCTCCGGATGCTCCTTGCCGGTCGACCACGCGGCGAGGTCGTCGAAGGACCACACCGCGCCCTCGGCGGCGCCCGCGGCGACCAAACGGGCTGCGTCGTCAGCGGTTTCGGCCGCGAAGAAGCGGCTGCCGCTGTCGCGCAGGATGTGTTCGATCTGCGCGGGCGAGGAGGTCGGGTACACCGGCACGATCACCGCGCCGACGGCCAGAGCCGCACAGTCGAGCAGTGCCCACTCCAGGCTCGTGCGGCCGAGCACGGCCACGCGATCACCCGCGGCGACCGATCGGTCGAGCAGTGCCGAGGCGAGCGCGCGGACCCGGGTGTCGAGTTCGCCGGTGGTCAGCTGGGTCCCGTCGGCGGCGCAGAGGGAATGGCGCGCAGGGTCACGCCGTGCCGCGTCGGAAACAATCGCATACAGGCTGGAGGTATCGGATGGAACGAATCCGTTCGCGGTGACAGACACTGTGTTCACGAATTGAATTCTTCACGGCGGCAACCATTCCCGTCGCCGCCGCCATCGCTGTTCCTACCGCGCGACAGTCATGTCCTATCGACAGGTTCAGGCCGACAATACCCGGACATCATCTACCTGTGCCGATTCGATGCATTCCAGGAACAGCGACACGGCGGGATTCGGTTCGTCGGCACGCCACACCGCGTGCAAATCCAGTGTCGGCACCGGATCGAACAATTTCACCGCCACCGAACTACTGCCCGGCACGCCCATTCCCATCGAAATCGCCCGCGGGAGCGAGGCGAACCCGACGAGCGGGCGAACCGACACCATGTGCGCGGTGGCGCCGGGGTCGTCGGCCGAATGCGTGACGTTGAGCGAGATCCTGGTCTCGGCCGCCGAGCGCAGAATCGTGTCGTACATCGCGGGACATTGCTCCCGCGCGAACAACACACAGTCCTGGTTCTGTAGTTCGGCGAACGGCACACCCGGCCGGTCCGCCCACCGATGTCGTCTCCCGACGACAGCCACCAGCGGAACCCGGTGCAGCAGACGGCGATACCGGAAGTCCGCGGTGCTCGGGTGACCGTAGACCAGGGCCAGATCGAGTGAGCCGTCGGCGAGGCCGGCCAGCTGTGGCCCGGTCCGCTTCTCCCATAACGAGACGACGATGTCGGGATGTCGCTCGGTCATCCTGGTGAGCGCCTCCGGCAGCACGTGCCTGCTGGCCGGCAGGTTGTATCCGATGTTCAGGCTGCCCGCGCGACCTTCGGCGGTCGCCTTGGCCGCCTGGGCGGCACGGTCGAGCTGGGCGACGATCTGGCGGGCCTGGAGTTCGAACTCCCGCCCCGCCGGGGTCAGCCGCACCTCATGGGAGTTACGGGCGACCAGTTGGACGCCGAGCGACTTCTCCAGCTTCTGGAGCTGGGCACTGAGACTTGGCTGGGTCAGATGAAGGCGCTGCGCTGCGCGACCGAAATGCAACTCTTCGGCGATGGTGATGAACGAAATCAGGTGTCGGAATTCCATGACGCCGGGCTCCTTCCGAGTACCACCACGCTATCGAGGGCGGATAACCGGTGATGAATACCGATCGCCCAGTAGTCGCCGCGCGCATTGCCGGTGGGTGAACCCGTCCCGGGCGCGGCGTGGCCGCGGCGGCGCGCCGTCGATACGCCTGCTCGGGGAGCCTCCCACTCTACCGCGCCCGCCGCCGCCCCGCCGACTTCAGGAGCGAGGCCCGTTGACGACCGCGTAGGCGAATCCGTCCCAGCCTTTGGCACCGACCGTCTGGACAACCGTCGCGTCCAGACTCGGCTCGGCGGCGAGCAATTCGACGAGTTCGCGGCTCGCGCGGACGTTCGGATCCTCGGAGTGCTCGTCGGCCAGTCCGCCTTGGCGGACGACATTGTCGACGATGATGACCGACCCCGGACGGGTCAGCCGCAGCGCCCACTGCACATAGTTGGGGTTGTTGACCTTGTCGGCGTCGATGAACACCAGGTCGAACGGTTCGGCCATGTCCTCGGCGACCTCAGGCAGGGTGTCCAGCGCCGCCCCGACCCGAATGTCCACCCTGGCACCGACTCCCGCCCGATCCAGATTCTCCCGCGCGACCTTCGCGTGCCGCGGCTCGAATTCCAAGGTCACCACGGTGCCCTCGTCCCCGACTGCGCGCGCCAGCCACTCGGTGCTGTATCCGCCGAGGGTGCCGATCTCCAGCACGCGCCGCGCGCCTGCGCTGCGGGCGAGCAGGTGCAGGAACTTGCCCTGCGGCGGGGAGACATCGATCGCGGGCAGTCCGGCATCGGCGTTCGCGGCGAGCGCGGGAGCGCCGTCGTCCCCGATGAGCGAGTCCACGATGTAGCGATCGACACTGGCCCAGTCGTTGTCAGTCATAGGCGCCAGTGTGCCACCATCGGCCGCCGTTTCGCGGTGCCTACCTCGGCGAACTCTTGATCTTCGCGCGTCGGCTCGCCCGGTTGCGCCCGACAGCCGGGCCCGAACTTTTCGGCGTTTGGTAACCGTGTTACCGTTCGGTACGCCGCTGCGCCGTGACCTGGGTCATGATCTACCTCCGCTGCGGCTCAGCACACATCCGCGACGGCGCGGAGGTGGCATCGATGGGAGTGGTATGGGGCAATCACGATCGCTGGCGCGCCGGGCGGCGCTGACGGCGGTGGCATGTCTGGCGGCGGTGGCGGGTCATGGAGCAGGAGCCCTGCCGGTGGCGGCGGAGCCGATGAGCGCCTTCTACACGCCGCCCGCGGCGATTCCGGAGACGCCGGGTGCGATCGTGAAGACGCAGCCGATGACGATTCTCGCGACGCCGCCGACCGCGGCGGGCTGGCCGACGCAGGCCGAGCACGTCATGTACACCTCGCGGTTGCAGGACGGCTCCCCCGTCGCGGTGAGCGGCACCTACATCGAACCGAAGAATCCCTGGCAGGGTGCCGGGCCGCGGCCGACCGTGGTCATCGGGCCCGGCACCTCGGGTCAGGCGGACCGGTGCGCGATGTCGGTGGCGTTCTCCACCGGCGTCTCGGTGACCGCCGATCCGCTCGGCTTGTCGGCGAATCAGGAGCTGCCGTCCTCGGCCGTGTGGACCGCGCTGGGCGCGCGGGTGCTGATCACCGATTACATCGGTCTCGGCACGCCGGGAATCCACACCTACGCCAACCGGTTCGAGAGTGGTCACGCGATCCTCGACGGCGCGCGCGCCGCCCATGCCCTCGGCGGTGTCGGACCCGAGACTCCCCTTGTCCTGTGGGGCTATTCGCAGGGCGGCGGCGCCACGGCGGCGGCCGCGGAGATGCAGCCCGAGTACGCGCCGGAACTGAATCTGAAGGGCACCTGGGCCGGTGGTCCGGTCGCCGACCTCTCGACGATCCTGGAACGCATCGACGGTGCGCTGATCGGCGGTGCCATCGGGTTCGCGGTCAACGGCATGCTCGCCCGCTACCCCGAGCTCCATCAGGCGGTGGACCGGGTGATCAGCCCCGAAGGCCGCGCCATGCTCGCGACGCTGAGCGAATCGTGCGTCGCCGACCTGATCACCTATCACCCGTTCCTGAAGACGAATTCGCTGACCATCGACGGCCGCTCGCTCACCGAGCATCTCGCCGAGATCCCCGAAGCGGCGCCGGTGCTCGCGGAACTGCGCATCGGCAGCTCGAAGCCGGCCACCCCGGTCCTGATCACCAGCGGCCGCAACGACGACACCGTCCCCTACGGGCAGGCCCGTCGCCTGGCCGAGGACTGGTGCGGTCAGGGCGCCACGGTCACCTTCCGCACCAACGAGCTGCCGCCGATCCTGCCCGGCACGACCATTCCGAACCACTTCGGCCCGGAACTGATCGACGGCTTCGGTCCCGACAACGCGGTGACCTACCTGCTCGACCGGCTTGCGGACAAGCCGGTCGGCGGCTGCTCGTTCGACTGAGCGCCGCACCCGAAACCCCGCCGACACCGTGGTCGGCGGGGTTTCGTCGTCAGAACAGGAAGTAGCGCTGGGCCATCGGCAGTTCGGTCGCCGGTTGCTCGGCCCACACCTCGCCGTCGACGCGGACGGTGAAGGTGTCGGGGTCGACCTCGATGTGCGGCATGGCGTCGTTGTGCGGCATATCGGCCTTGGTGACCCGGCGAACGTTCTTGACCGGCACCAGCTTTCGGCGCACGTTCAGCCGGTTCGCCAGGCCGTCGTCGATGGCCTGCTCGGAGACGAAGTGCAGTGACGTGGCCGCGGCGGCGGGGGCCGCGGCGCCGAACATCGGGCGCGGCAGGACCGGCTGCGGGGTGGGGATGGACGCGTTGGCGTCACCCATCGCGGCCCAGGCGATCATGCCGCCTTTAAGGACCGCGTGCGGGCGGACCCCGAAGAACGCGGGCTCCCACAGCACCAGGTCGGCCAGTTTGCCGACCTCCACCGAGCCGATCTCGGCGTCCAGACCGTGCGAGATCGCCGGGCAGATGGTGTATTTGGCGATATAGCGCCGCACGCGGGCGTTGTCGGCCGCCCCGTCGCCGGGCAGGGCGCCGCGGCGGCGCTTCATCACGTGCGCGGTCTGCCAGGTGCGCAGCACCACTTCGCCGATGCGGCCCATGGCCTGGGAGTCGGAGCCGATCATGGAGATGGCGCCCAGGTCGTGCAGCAGGTCCTCGGCGGCGATGGTGGACGGGCGGATCCGCGATTCGGCGAAGGCGAGGTCCTCGGGGATCGACGGGCTCAGATGGTGACAGACCATGAGCATGTCCAGGTGCTCGTCGAGGGTGTTGATCGTGTGCGGCCGGGTGGGGTTGGTCGAGCTGGGCAGCACGTTGAGATGCGAAGCGACGGTGATGATGTCGGGCGCGTGCCCGCCGCCCGCGCCCTCGGTGTGATAGGCGTGGATGCCGCGACCGGCGATGGCGGCGACGGTGTCCTCGACGAAACCGGCCTCGTTCAACGTGTCCGAGTGCAGTGCCACCTGCACGCCCGCCGCGTCGGCCACGGTGAGGCACGCATCGATCGCGGCGGGGGTCGACCCCCAGTCCTCGTGCAGCTTGAAACCCGAAGCGCCCGCGCGCAACTGCTCCCACATGGATTCCTGGCTGACCGTGTTGCCCTTGCCGAGCAACACGATGTTCATCGGCCAGTGATCGAGGGATTCCAGCATCCGCGCCAGATGCCAGGAACCGGGGGTGACGGTGGTGGCCTTGGAGCCCTCGGCCGGGCCGGTGCCGCCGCCGATGAGCGTGGTGATGCCGCCGCCGAGCGCCTCGTCCATCAACTGCGGGCAGATGAAGTGCACATGACAATCGATGGCCCCCGCGGTGAGAATGCGCCCGTTGCCCGCGATGATCTCCGTCGACGGGCCGACGACGAGGTCAGGGTGCACGCCCGGCATCGTGTCGGGATTACCGGCTTTGCCGATGCCGCAGACGCGGCCGTCGCGGATGCCGACGTCGGCCTTGATGATCCCCCAGTAATCGATGATCACCACGCCGGTGATGACGGTGTCGGGTGCGCCCTCGGCACGCGTTGCCCGCGACTGACCCATCGATTCGCGCAGCACCTTGCCGCCGCCGAACACCGCTTCCTCACCGGCGAGACCCGGTCCGCCGCTGCGGTCTTCGGTGATCTCGATGATCAGGTCGGTGTCGGCGAGCCGGATGCGGTCGCCGGTGGTCGGCCCGAACAGTTCGGCGTAGCGGGCGCGGCTCAGTTCGGTCATCGGATCTCTCCCGAAGGGTTCGTGTGGTCACGCATCGAGGCGCCCCGGCGGGTTGGCGCTGATCCCGTACACCTCGCGGGTGCCGCCGAGCGGGACGAGCGAAACACACTGCGGCAGACCGGGTTCGAATCGGACGGCGGTGCCGGCGGGGATGTCGAGCCGGTGGCCGTGCGCGGCCGCGCGGTCGAAGTCGAGGGCGGCGTTGGCCTGCGGGAAATGCACGTGGCTGCCCACCTGCACCGGACGGTCGCCGGTGTTGACGACCTCGAGTTCGATGCGGATCGCGCCCGCGTTGAGCTCGATCGTGCCCTCGGCACAGAGGTATTCACCGGGAATCATGGCCTCGCCTAACCGATCGGGTGGTGCACGGTGACCAGCTTGGTCCCGTCGGGAAAGGTCGCCTCGACCTGCACGTCGTGGATCATCTCCGGCACGCCCGCCATCACGTCGTCCCGGCTCAGCACCGACCGCCCCGACGACATCAACTCGGCCACGGTCCGCCCGTCCCGCGCACCCTCGAGCACATGATCGGTGATCAGCGCGACCGCCTCGGGATGGTTGAGCTTGAGTCCCCGCGCCTGCCTGCGGCGGGCCAGCTCGGCCGCATAACTCAGCAGCAACCGTTCCTGCTCGTGCGGCGACAGGCGCATCGGGTCTCCTCACCGATCGTGGACAGGTGTCCGACATTCTGGCATGCCCGCCGACCGCTCGCCTGTCCACCCGTCCCGGGCTCCGACCGTTCGGTTTACCGATCCGGATGGCACCTCAGCACACGAATCCGTCCGGCGGCAGCACCAGGTCGATCAGGTACCGCGTCACCGCGTAATCGATGCACAGCACGCCCTGGAAGGCGACCGTGTGCTGATCGCCGCGGTAGGTGAGCAGCACCGCGTCGAGCTGGCGCGCCAGGGCGATGCCCTCCGTGTGCGGGGTGGCCGGGTCGCCGGTGGTCGAGATCACCAAGGTCCGCGGCAGTTCCGGGATCGAGAGGGTGTGCGGCTCGAAGGTGTTGGGCACCGGCCAGAACGCGCACAGGTCCTTGGGCGCGGCACCCGTACCGAGGCCGTCGTCGAGGAACGGCGCCGCGCGGCGGTAGTCGGCATCGAGCTGGGCGACGGCGCTGCGGTCGTGCATGGGTGGACCGTCGACGCAACGGATGGCCGGAGAGGCGTCGGCTGAGCGGGGATAGGTGCCGTCGTCACGGCGGCCCCAGGACCAGTCGGCCAGCCGGAGCAGCATGTCACCCCGGCCTTCACGCAGTTCGGCCAGGCCGGCGGCCAGCTCATCCCACGAGTTCTCGTGATAGAGCGACACCACCACCGCGTCGACGGCATCGCTGTAACTGAGGCCGCGCGGATCGGTGGTCGACGCCGAACCGGTCAGCAAGGGTGCGAGCAACGCGCGCAAGACATCGGACGCCGCGAACTCGTCGTCACCGAGCGCACATTCGGAGCGCAGCGTCACGCAGTCGAACGCGAAGGCGTCGAAGGCCTCCTGAAAGCCGGCGATCTGGGAGACAACGCTCTGCGCCGGAGTCAGCGAGGGGTCGACCGCGCCGTCCAGCACCAAGGCGCGCACCTTGTCGGGGAACCGCTCCGCGTAGGCCGACCCGAGCAGGGTGCCGTAGGAGTAGCCGACGGCAGTCAGCTTCTCCTCGTCGAGCACGGCCCGGATGACATCGATGTCCTGCGAAACTTCCCGGGTGCCGACATGAGCCAGCAGATCCGTGCCGTTGTGCCGGGCACAGAGCTCGGCGTAGTCGCTGAATTCTTGTTCGGAGACGGCGATTCCGTCCGGTGTGTTCGTCGAGGACAGCTGCGCGCGCCAGGCATCGATCTCACGGCCGGTTCGGCAGAACAGCGCGGGCCGCGAGGCACCGATGCCGCGAGGATCGAAGCCGATCCGGTCGAATCGCCGCGCGATCTGACTGCCCGCAGCGTCGTTGGCCATCCACAGCCCGGATTGGCCAGGCCCGCCGGGCAGGAACAGCACTGACCCGATCCGGTCGCCCGCGGCTTCGGTCCGCGAGATCGCGACCTGGATGACCCGCCCGTCCGGATCCGCGTAGTCCAGCGGGACGTCCACCCACGCGCACCGGACCGGCGGTCCGTCCTCCCGCTCCGTCACCTCGTACGCGGCGCACGACTGCCAGGTCAGCTTCTGCTGATAGAACCTGGCCAGCGCCGGGTTCGGCGGAGTCTTCGCCGGCACCAGTTCTTCCGCCGCCGAACCACCACACACCACCACACCGACACCGATCGCGATGACCATCGCGACACGCCACACTCGCCACACCCGGCGGAATCATGCCAGCGGCGTCCGATATTCGCGCTCGCTGTGATCGACTCCCCTTGCGCAGCCCCGATCCGCGATCCGGCTCGTCGATGTAACCGGGGGCATGAGCGCCCGTGTGACGCATGAGTCGGCGAGTACGAAATTCGGTGGCATGGGCGGGGATCGGCGCTCTAGCGTCGCCGTTCATGGAGGAATGGAGCGGGCTGCTCAATGTGGTCGATGTGGAGGCGACGTGCTGGGCGGGGGCGGCGCCCGCGGGGCAGAGCAGTGAGATCATCGAGATCGGGCTGACTGTGGTCGATCTCGCGACGCGGACGCGGGTGAGCAGGCACGGGATTCTGGTGCGGCCTGCCCGGTCCGCGGTGAGCGAGTTCTGTACCGAGCTGACCGGGCTGACGCAGGAGCAGGTCGACGGTGGGGTGGAGTTCGACCTGGCCTGCCGGATGCTGGCTACCGAGTTCGCGGCGGGGTCGCGGGCGTGGGCGAGCTGGGGTGACTACGACCGCAAGCAGTTCCGGGCCCAGTGTGCGGCGACGGGGGTGCGGTATCCGTTCGGGCGGCTGCACACCAATGCCAAGCAGGTGTTCGCCGAGTCGTACGGGTTGCGGAAGCGGCCGGGGATGGCCGGTGCGCTGCGGATCGCGGGTCTGCCGCTGGAAGGCCGCCACCATCGCGGCGAGGACGACGCCTGGAATATCGGCGCGCTGGTCGCCGACGTCCTCGGCCGCGATGCCTGGCGGATCACCACCGAAGCCTGAGTCAGGCGGCGAGGTTCTGCAGACGGACCTGGCCGCGGGCGACGGTGCGGCCCTCGGCGTCGGTGATCACCACGACCCATAGCTGCTGGCTGCGGCCGCGGTGGATGGGGGTGGCTTCGCCGGTGAGGATGCCCTCACGGACCGCGCGCAGGAAGTCGGTGTTGTTGTTGACGCCGACGACGGAGCCACGCTCGCCGAACCAGACACCGGCGCCGACGCTGGCCAGGGTTTCGATGACCGTGCAGTAGACGCCGCCGTTCTGGATCCCCGCGGGCTGGTGCAGCTGCGGGCGCACCTCCCATTCGCCGCGCACCCGGTCGGGGCTCACCTCCGTGTAGCGCAGTCCGATGAGATCGGTGAAGGTGCCTTCGCTGGCCTTGGTCATCAGCTCCGGGGTGATCTCGGCCAGGGACAGGGTGTTGTCGGTCATGCGTTCCGGTCTACACCATCACATCGGGCGCCCTGCACCCCGGGAGACGAAGCGGCGGACCCCGTCACTGGGACAGGGCCCGCCGCGGCAGGAATGAGGGGGTCGACCGCAGCCCTCGGGACCACCGGCTCATCCATACGCCAAGATGAGCATAGGTCAGGCTTACCTAAGTGGTCAAGTGCCACGCCGAATGCGCCGCCGCGGGCTTGCTCAACACGATCGCAATACTTCATGATCACTGATACCTCTATGTTTCCGAGGCTTGTGTCGATGTTGAAAGCTCACGTTCTGGGCGCACGACGGCCAGGGGTGGGCGCGGCGAGAGAGGCAAGATTTCGTGAGTACTAGTCGTATCCCCCGCTGGGCTGTGCAGGCGGCGATGTGCGCGGCGGTGGTCGGCGCGGCCGTCGCGGCGCCGGTGCAGGCCGAACCGCTGTGGCCCGGCGGGCCCGATGTTCCCGGTGTTCCGGCCATCATTCCGGCTCCCCCGCCGGAACCGGTCGTCGCGCCGTGCAGTGAGAAGGCGCGGGCCTGTCTGCAGTTGTCCACCAACAATGCCTGGCTGATGGACAACGGCAAGGTGACCTTCGGGCCGAGCCCGATGTCGCACGGCAGGCCCGGGTACGAGACCCCACCCGGTGTCTTCAAGGTCGCGTTCAAGAAGCCGTTCCACTGGAGCACCCTGCACAACGCGCCCATGGAGTACGCGGTGTTCTTCAACGGTGACATCGCCTACCACATCGGACCCACCGAGGAGCAGTCCCACGGCTGTATCCGGCTGACACCCGAAGGCGCCAAGGCGCACTACGAGTGGCTGGAGCCGGGCGACATCGTCGAAGTCGTGCCGTGAGTTCGTCGCGGTGAGCGAAAGGGGAGGCCGGATCGCCGGCCTCCCCTTTTTCATGGGGCCGAGGCGGCGAGCGCGTCGAACAGCCACAGGTGTGCGGCGCCGGAGGTCACCGCCTCGCCGGTGAGGATCGCGGTGAGCTGCCAATAGCGCCGGAACTGGTCGGCGCCTTCGGCATCCGCCAGGAGCTGCCGCCGGAAGGCGGGAGTGTCGGCGAGACCGCGTGCGGTGGCGTGGGCGTCGACGTAGTGGTCGAGTTCGGCGCCGGGTGTGGGCGCGTGGCCCGCGGCGACCAGCGGCGCCGCCGACAGGCAGGCATCGGCCACCTCGAACAGCAGACGGCGTTCGTCGCGGACGCCGGGGGTGGCGCGGTGCCGGATGGTGTCGAACATGGCCGTACTGAGCACCGGATTCGTCACGGTGGCAACGAGTTCCGCGTAGGCGACGAGATGTTCCGGGCGCGCGTCGGCGGCGGGTTCGGGGACATTCATGTCGATGAAGTCGTCGATCACCGCGGCGGGCAGCGGCGTGAGCTGACGGCGCCAGAAACGGCCGAGCGCGTCGCGGGCCGCCTGCGGATCTGTCACGGCGGCAAGCAGATTCATGCTCTCGGGCGCGCAGTGTTCGACCGCGCGGAGCAGCGAGCGGCGGCGGCTCAGCGCGTCCAGCTCGTGGTCGAGGGCGGCGCGTTCGGCCGCGATCACCTCGTCGATCGACCGCGCGCCGGCCAGCACGTCACCGATCGCGGCCAGGCCGATGCCGAACGAACGCAGGCGGCGCAGCAGCATCAGGCGTTCGGCGGCCGACGGGTCGAACACGCGATGACCGGCCGAGGTGCGCCGCACGTCGAGAAGTCCCTCGTCGCAATAGAACCGAATCGTGCGGACCGCGACGCCCGTGCGCGTGGCGAGTTCACCGATCGTCAGACGTGTGCTGTCGGTCACAGTCGCTGGCACCTCCACCTCGGTGGAGTTCCTACGGTACCCACATGACTGAACAGCACACCACCGCCGAGACGATCTGGCAGGCGGTGGCCGCGGAACGCGCGAGCCTCGTCGACATGCTGCGTGACCTGCCCGAATCGGCCTGGGACACCGCCTCGCTGTGCGACGGCTGGCGAGTACGGGATGTGGTCGCGCATCTGGTGCTGGCCACGCAGGTCACGATCGGTTCGCTCGTCGTGAACCTGATCAGGGCCCGCGGGAATCTCGATCGCCTCATCCACGACACCGCTGTCCGGCTGGCCGACCGGACGTCGACCGCCGATCTGCTGGACGACCTGCACGCCACCGTCGGCTCCCGGATCACGCCGATCGGGACGACGCCGATCGACCGGCTGATGGACCTGCTGGTGCACGGTCAGGACATCGCGATCCCGCTCGGCATCGACCGCGTCATGCCGGCGCAGGCCGCGCAGTGGTCGCTGGAACGAGTGTGGACGATGGGTACGCCGTTCCACGCCCGCAAGCGACTCGCCGGGTACGCCCTCACCGCGACCGACACCGGCTGGACCGCAGGCTCCGGCACTCCGCTGTCCGGTACGACGGCGGAACTGCTGATGGTCGTCACCGGACGCACCGCCCCGGGCCGCTAGGCTTGCACCGTGGTGGAGGCGGAGTTCTGGCGGGACGCCGCGCTGCCCTTTCTCGAGAGCAGGCGGGCCTGCCGCACGGTCTCCTGCTACAAACCGCACACCCACGATTCGATGTCCATCGGTGTGGTCGACGAAGGACGCAGTGTGTTCACCGGCGCACCCGGCGGTCCCCTGCAGCTGACGGCGAGGAGCGTCGTGGTGATCCCCGCCCACCGAGTCCACGCCTGCAACCCCGTCGAAGGCCGGTGGAGCTACCAGATGCTCCACGTGGACGAGACCTGGCTCGGCGAATCCCTACCCGAACTCGATACGGGGGTCGATCGGAGCCCGCGGGCGGTGCGCATCGTCCCCGAGCCCGGCGGATACGCCGCGTTCTGCCGCCTCAACGAGATGCTGTTCTCCGGCGCCGCCCCGCGCGACAAGGAAGAACTGCTCGTCACCGTCCTCGACGAGATCCTGACCGCACCCGCTGATTTCGTCGCCGGCGCCAGGGCCCGTGCGTCCGACGTGGCCGTCGTCGCGCCGATTCTCGAGTACCTCCGCACCTCGGATATGCAGGTCTCTCTCGGCGACCTGGTCGTGGACACGGGCCTGAGCCGGTTCCAGCTGGTTCGGCGGTTCCGCGCCGTCACCGGGCTGCCTCCCCTCGCCTGGCAGATCAACGAACGCATCATCAGAGCGCGCTCCCGCCTCCGCGAGGGCTGTGGCCCGGCCGAAGTCGCCTGCGACCTCGGTTTCGCCGACCAGAGCCACTTTCACCGGACCTTCAAACTCCGCACCGGGGTCACGCCCGGCGAGTACCGCACCTGCGCCACCCACTGAAACGGGCGAACCGGTCCCGCAATTTCGTTCAAGACACCGCTGCGGCGACTCCGGCACAGTGGCTCGGTCCCCTCCGCATCCGAGCACAACAGAGGAAGAATGAACCAATTCGCTGCCGTGGCCGGTGCCCACTTCCTCGCCCTGTTGTCCCCTGGCCCCGATTTCTTCCTCATCGCGCATACTTCGATGACCCAAGGATGGCGTCGCGCGATCGCCGCGTGCGCGGGCATCGCGGCCGCGAACGCCGTCTTCATCGCGACCGCGTTCGCGGGCCTGTCGATACTGCGGCCGGGCGGTATCGCCTTCACCATGGTCCAGATCGCGGGCGCCGCCTTCCTCCTCCATCTCGGCGTGGGCCTGCTGCGCTCGGCCGGTGCCGCCTCGATCGAGTCGGCACCGGCCGGCGGTACCGCGCGCACCGCCGGAAGCCGGTGGAAACTTGCCGCGATGGGGTTCGCCTCGGCCGCCCTCAACCCCAAGAACGCACTCTTCTACGCGGGCCTCGCCACCATTCTCGCGGTCGGCGCGAGCTCAGGACACCTTGTCGCATACGGCATGTGGATGTTCGCTGTCGTACTCGGCTGGGACGTGCTTGTCTCTGTCCTCATCGGCAACCGCGTCGTCCTGACCAGATTCGCTCGCGCGCTCCCGGTTCTCGAACGCGCATCCGGCGTAGCGCTGATCGGGCTGGGTCTCGGCATCGTCCTGACAGCGGCGTTCCACTGAGAATCGCCTCCGCGGCGCCGAAAGATCGGCGCCGCGGATCGCGTGGTCGGCGGGTTCTGGCGACAGACGATGGTGATCAGAGCGCGACGGTGGCGCGCTCGGCGACACCGTCACCCGGGATATCCACTGCCGCATCGGAATCCGGCACCGATGTCGCACCGGCCGGGATCCGGCGCAGCAGCGCGACCGCCAGTACCGCACCCGCGGCCGACAGCACGGCGGCGGTCCAGGCCGCGGCATTGAGCCCGTTGGTGAAGGCCTCACGCGCCGCCGCCACGACGGATTCGGCGACCTCGGCGGGCAGCGACTCGGCCGAACTCAGCGCCCCTGGCAGGGTTTCCGCGGCCGCGCCCTCGGCATCCGACATGCCGCCGCGGTACACCGCCGCACCCACGCTGCCGAGCAGCGCGACACCCAGTGCCACACCGAGGTCGCTGGCGGTGCTGTTCACCGCCGACGCCGCGCCCGCCTTCTCCGCCGGGGCCGCGCCGATGACCAGGCCGGGGATCAGCGCCATGGCGGGCGCGATGCCCGGGTACAGGACGTAGAACCCGACGATGAGCAACGGCAGGCCCGCGACGCTGTCGACCTGGGTGAGCACCAGGTAGCCGACGGTCGAGACCGCGAGCCCCGCGGCGATCAGGTAGGCGGGACGCACCCGGCGGGCGATGGCCGGGGTGACGGTGGAGACGATGACCAGGCCGATCGCGGCGGGCAGGATCCACAGGCCCGCCCGCAGCGGCGACTGGGCGGCGACCAGCTGCAGATACTGCGTGAACAGCAGGTACACCCCGCCGAGGGCGATGGCGGCGAGCATGTAGACGCCGAGCGACCCGCTGAAGGTCCGGTTCGCGAACAGCCGCACGTCGAGCAGCGGGTCGGCCAGGCGCAGCTGCCTGCGGACGAAGATCACGGCGAACAGCACACCGGCCGGCAGGGTGAGCACCGATTCGGCGGCGAGTCCGGTCTCGGCGAGCTTCTTCACGCCGTACACGAACGGCAGCAGCGCGGCCAGCGACAGCGCGACGCTGACCGGATCGAGGCGACCGGCCTCCGGCGCACGGTATTCGGGCACCAGGACCGGCACCGCGAGCACGACGAGCAGCATCACCGGCACGCCGATCAGCATGGACGCGCCCCACCACAGCGAGGCCAGCATCAGCCCGCCGAGCAGCGGACCCAGTGCCACACCCGCCGACACCGACGCCGCCCACAGCCCGATGGCGGTGGCACGCTGCCGGTCGTCGCGGAACATCGTCGTGATCAGCGACAAGGTGGCGGGCATGACGGCGGACGCGCCGAGACCCATCAGCGCCCGCGAGGCGATGAGCAGGTCCGGGCTCGGCGCGAACGCGGCCACGACCGAGGCCACGCCGAACAGTGCTGCACCGGCCAGCAGCAGTCTGCGGCGGCCGAGCCGGTCACCCAGTGTGCCCATGGTGACGAGGAAGCCCGCCATCACGAACCCGTAGATGTCGTTGATCCACAACAGCTGGCCGCTGCTCGGCGACAGGTCGGCGGCGATGTAGGGGGTGGCCAGGAACAGGACGGTCATGCTGAGGAACAGCAGCACCGTCGGCAGGAGCAGGACCGCCAGCCCCAGCCATTGGCGGGCTCCGGCCCGCTCGGGGACATCGGTGAACGCGGACATCAGGAGGTTTCCCTTCGAGGAGGATTCGAACGAGACCCACCGTGCCGACCCGCCCTTCGGGAACCCTTCGGATCGACTCAGGATCGCCTCGAGCGCACCGTGTCCCCGCCCCCGTTTAGGGTGGGTGACATGCGTTTCGGGGTGCTTGGACCATTGGCGGTGTGGACCGACGATGGGCAACCCGTCCGGGTACCCGAGCTCAAGGTCCGGGTGCTGCTCGGTGCGCTGCTGGCCGAACCGGGCCGGATCGTGCCGGCCGACCGGCTCGTCGAGGACATGTGGGGCGGGGCGGCGATGCCGGCCAACCCGGCGGGCTCCTTGCAGACCCGCGCCTCCCAGTTGCGGCGCGTCCTCGGTGACGCCGAATCGGGCGGTCGCGATCTGCTGGTGTCACGCTCCCCCGGCTATCTGCTCGACGTCGCCGCCGACGCGGTCGATTCGCAGGTCTTCCAGGAACTGCTGCGCCAGGCGCGCGCCACCGAGGACGCCACCACCCGCGCACCACTGCTCACCGAAGCGCTGGCGCTGTGGCGCGGGCCCGCGCTGGCCGACCTGGCCGACCACGACTTCGCCCGAATTCCGGTGGTGCGGCTCGAGGAACAGCGGCTGACCGCCGTCGAGGAACTCGCGCAGGCCAGGATCGCGCTCGGCGAACACGATCAGGTCGCCGACGAACTCGGCGCGCTCACCGAACGGCATCCCCTGCGGGAACGGTTGCGCGCGGCGCACATGCTCGCGCTGTACCGGTCGGGCCGCCACGGCGAGGCCCTCGACTCCTACCGACGGCTCCGTGAGCATCTTGCCGAGGAACTCGGTCTCGATCCGAGTCCCGAGCTGGCCGCCCTGCATCGCGCTGTGCTGGAACAGGATCCTGCTCTCGGCGCCCCGGTACGCCCCGCGCCCGTCGTGCCGGTGACGCCGCGCCCGACCGTGCCGGTTCCACCGACGGCACTGGTCGGACGCGAAGACGACCTCGCCGGGATCGATGCGCTGCTCCGCGCCGAACGGCTGGTGACACTCACCGGGCCCGGCGGGGTCGGGAAGACCCGGCTGGCGCTGGCCGCCGCGGCCACCCATCCGGCGCGCGACGGTGTCCTGTTCGTCGAGCTCGCCGGTCTGTGCCTGGGCGCCGAGCAGGACAGTGCTCTCACTGCCCTCACCGAGGTGGTGGCCGCGGCATTCGAGGTCCGCGATGATTCCGCCGGGTCGAGTCCGTTCCCGGTGCCCGACAACGGAACTCAGCTGAACAGGCTCGCCGAGGCGGTGCGCGCCAAGCAGGTACTGCTCGTGCTGGACAACGGCGAGCACGTCGCCGACGCCGCCGCCGCGCTGGTCTCGCGGCTGCTCGCGGCCGCACCCGAGCTGCGGGTGCTGGTCACCAGCCAGGTGCCGCTGGCCATCGCGGGCGAGCACCTCTGGCCGGTGGCACCGCTGGCGGTGCCCGCCGCCGATGCCATCGCGGCCGAGGTGGAGACATCGCCCGCCGCACGGCTTTTCGCCGATCGCGCCCGCTCCGCCGCACCGGATTTCGCCGTCACCGACGACAATGCCGCCGCGGTCGCCGCCATCGTCGCCCACCTCGACGGTGTGCCGCTGGCGCTGGAACTGGCGGCGACCCGGGTTCGCGCGCTGGGCGTGCACACCCTGGCCGAGCGGATCGAGGACCGGTTCACGCTGCTCTCGGCCGGTTACCGGGACGCACCGGACCGGCAGCGCACGCTCCGCGCGGTGATCGACTGGAGCTGGGAACTGCTCGACGAGCCCGAACGCGCTGTGCTGCGGCGGCTTTCGGCGCACGCGGACGGCGGCACGCTGGAGTCGGCCGAGGCGGTGTGCGCGGATGGTGACGTGGACGCGTCGGATGTCGCGGATCTGCTCGCTCGCCTGGTCGACCGTTCCCTGATCATCACGCCCGCCGCCGAGGCGCGGCCGCGCTACCGGCTCCTGAAATCGGTCGCGGCGTACGGGGTCGACCGATTGCGCGACAGCGGCGAGGAATTCGATACCCGGCTGCGCCATCTCGCGTTCTCCCTCGACCTGGCCGAACGCGCAGACCAGCAGCTACGCACCGCCGATCAGCGGCGATGGCTGGCCAGGCTCGACGCCGAGTCGCCCGATCTGCGCCGGGCACTCGAAACAGCCAGGGCCGCAGGCCGATCCGCCGACGCGCTGCGCCTGGTCAACGCGCTGGCCTGGTACTGGGTGATGCGCGGACGGCTGGCCGAGGGCATCCGGTCGATCGGTATCGCGCTGGCACTGCCCGGCGAGACCGGCTCGACCGCGCGCCGAATCGCCCTGCTCTGGCGCAACGCGCTGGAACTGGGCCGCGGCCAGACCGTCGAGACGCTGCCCGCCGTCAGCGCCAGGCCGACGCCGGACGAACTGCGCGCCCGCTGGTATCTCGCGCACGCGCACACCGGTTTCTCCGCGCAACAGCGCATGGACAGCGCCGCCGACCTGCGCACCGCCTTCGCCGACGCGGGCGACGAGTGGGGTGTCGCCGCGGCCTCGGCCTCGCTGGCCCGTGACGCCTTCGGGCGCGGCGATCTGACCGGCCTGCGCGAGCACGCCGAGCACAGCCGCGCGCTGTTCGCCAGGATCGGCGATCGCTGGGGGCAGGGCATCGCCGGCTACCTGCTCGGCAGCCACGCCGAAGTCACCGGGGATCACACCACCGCCCGCGAACACCATCGGACGGCACTGACGACCGCCGAGGAGCTCGGGCTGTGGACCGAGGTCGGTGAGCGGCTCACCTCGCTGGGCCGGATCGCGTTGCTGCGCGGCGAATTCGAGCACAGCGCCGAACTGCACGAACGCGCCAGACAGGTCGCGGTCGAGCAGGGTCACCTCGTCGGGGAGGAATCCGCCGTACTCGGGCTCGGGCTCGTCGCCCGGCGCCGCGGCGATCTGGACGCGGCCCGCGAACACCTCGGCGCGTGGCTGGACTGGCACCTGCGCACCGGGTCGCATTTCGGCGCCGCGCTGATCCTCGCCGAACTGGGCTTCACCGCTGAGCTGGCCGGTGACGCAGGCGAAGCCGAACGGCTACAGCTCCGTGGACTGGACTCCGCGCTGCGCACCGGCGATCCACGCGCCCACGCACTCGCGCTCGAAGGTCTCGCCGGATCGCGTTCGCTCGCCGGGGATTCCGCGTCCGCCGCCCGGTTACTCGGGGCTGCCGACACACTGCGCCGGTCGGCGGGCGCACCGCTGCCCGACGCCGAACGCGGGGATGTCGCCCGCATCGAGGCGCGCATCGTCGGCGACATCGGCGCCGGACCGTTCGCGGCCGATTTCGCCGACGGTTGCCGTGCCGACCCCCACACGCTGCACGACGCCGAGGCTTCGACTCGACCCTGAACCCAGCGAAGCGTGCGGCCCACATCGGCGCAGGCGCCGAGCCGGCGGCCTCGAGTCCACCCTGAGTCCATCCGAAGCCGGCCCGGTCACGGTGGACCCATGAACCACACCGTGACCGACAGTCCCGACCCCTCGGTGACCGACCATCTCCGCCGCTACCTCGTCGTGCTCGACCGCATCGAGGAGCAGCAGTGAGCAACCGCACCCGCGCCCAGGTCCACACCTTCGCCGATATCAAGCCCGACTTCGACGCGATCGTCGGCTCGATCAACTACGCCACCATGACCACCATCGACGCCAAGGGACGGCCGAGGTCGCGCGTGCTGATCCCGGTCTGGGAGACCGGCACCGAGCAGCCGATCGGCTGGCTCGGGACCTACCGCACCCCGGTGAAAGCCGCCCATATCGCGGGAAATCCGCATGTGACGTTCTCCTATTGGAGTCCGGCGCAGAACACCGTCGCCGTCGACACCGTGGCCGAGTGGACCGACGATCCGGATGAACGCGCGCACGTGTGGAACCTGTACCGCCACGGCAGCCCGCCCGGCGCGGGCTACGACCCAGGCCAGTTCTGGCAGGGCCCGGACGATCCCGCCTTCCAGGTCCTTCGCCTGTCTCCGTGGCGCATCCAGGTCCTGCGGCGCCGCGATCTGGTCAGTGGGATTCCGGCGCGCATCTGGCGCGACCCGCTCCAGGGGGATTGACAGTCCCTACGGCGAACGCGGTCGTTCGCCGGTGGAGCTGACAGGACTGGACGTCCGTACAGGTCACGGCGCGATCCGCTGTGACGGGTACCAACACCGGCCAGTATTTCCACCAGGAAGGATGTGGTGCCGAATTCGCCGAATCGGGCGATTTCCTTGCCGGAGGAAATGAGCGGAGCTACGTTACCCACATCCCGGCCGTGGGTTCCCCTCTTTTCCGGCGGGATGCTTACCAATCATGCAAGGAGATTCACCATGGGTTCATTGACCGAGTTGATGATGGCCGCCATTGCGGGAATAGGTTCCGCAGCCGAGGGCGATGGACTACTCGCCGTATTCCTGGGCTCGGTCGAGGCATTCTTCCCGTAAAGGAGAAGATGCGTTCACGGTCCGCACCCGGACCATTTCCACGAGCTCGCCGAGCCGTCATCGCGCCATATTGATAGCCGTACAGCATGATGCCGGAGTTCTGCCAGGCCCGAAAAAGTGGACGGTCGAGTCGTCTCGATCCCCCCAAAAATGGGGTCTGTCTCACCAGCCAGCAACGCGCAGGTTCACTGCCACTCACCGCCTTGTCGCCCCAGAAAGTCGCGGTATACGCAGGTCACATGCAGTGCGGTTGCGCGTCATGGCAATCGGCGAGCAGTTTCCATCGGGAAAGAAAAATATGAACGAATCGCAGTGTGTGAAACACCGCCTTGCCACACAATGGAAGTGGCGCTACGTTACCGGCATCACAGACTGCGATTCACGACCACGCAAGGAGATCGACCATGGGTTCACTGACCGAGATTATGCAGGCGGCGATCGCGGGCCTCGGTTCCGCGGTCGAGGGCGACGGCCTCCTCGCCGTCTTCCTCGGCTCGGTGGAAGCATTCTTCCCGTAAATCGCACACTCGCCCGCAACACCCGATTCTTCGGGCTGATTCACCAGCATATCCAGGAGTAAAAATGGGTTCTCTCTACGAATTGATGCAGACCGGCGCCGGTAGCCTCAGCGAAGCCGCCCTGCCTTTCATTCAGGCACTGATCACGGTGAGCGGCGGAACTCCCACACCGGGAAAGTAGATTCGTCACCGACGATGAAGGGGCGGGCCGTTCGACGGCCCGCCCCCCCTCCCAATTCGTCCCCCAG
>NZ_JBHXAY010000044.1:0-52425 GCF_042728775.1 Nocardia sp. NPDC060259 | reverse complement strand
CAGGTGCCGGTGCGTAGGCGACGAAGGAGCAAGCACCGGTACCTGACCGGCGGGACACAAGGGGCCGCGAACTCGAGCGCGCCAGCGCTCCAACTATTCCGCCCAGGATTCGATGATCGTGCGTGCGATCGAGATCGAACCGGGCACCAGCAGCCGCGCGCCGGTGTCCTTCGCCGACCAGTCCCCGATCTGGAGTGCGGCTCGGACTTCGTCGCGGGTGAACCAGTGCGCCTCGGCGATCTCGCCGTCGGAGAACACCAGCTCCTGCTCCGGATCGCCGACCGCGGCGAAGCCGACCATGAGCGAGCGCGGGAACGGCCACGGCTGGCTGCCGAGGTAGGTGACCTCGCGCACGTCGACGCCCACTTCCTCGCGGACCTCACGCTCGACGCAGTGCTCGAGCGACTCGCCCGCCTCCACGAACCCCGCCAGCAGCGAGAACATCGTCGCGGGCCAGGTGTGCTGGCGGGCAAGCAGCACGCGGTCGGCGCCGTCGTGCACCAGGCAGATGATGGCGGGGTCGATGCGCGGGAACTCCTCGACACCGTCCGCGGTGAGCCGGGACCAGCCCGCCCGCGCCAGCGTGGTCGTAGTGCCGTCGCCGCCGTGGAATCCGGCGTGATCGTGCCAGTTCAGCAGTGCGTAGGCCGTGGCGAGCAGGTCGGCGGTGAAGTCGTCGACAGCGCCGAGCGCTCGCAGATCCTTCAGCGTTCCGTCGAGTTCGGGCTCGCGCACGGCCCACAGGTGGCTGCCCTCGACGACGCCGAGGAAGACCGCGCCGGGACCCGGCTGTTCGGCGATCGTGACGGCCGCGTCGAGGACGACACCGGCGCTCTCGACCCGCACCCGCCCGCGCGCGTCGACACGCAGGACCTTCGCTTTACCCCAGCCTTCGCGCAGGGCATCGGGATCGAGCCGGACGTGCTCGGCTCGATCGATGGTGGAACGCGACAGCAGCGGAACGTCTTTCAGTCGGAACGGCACAATGCCGAGCATAGTGGGCGCTGCCCGGCGCAGCCGTCCGAAGACCTGCGCATGGCAGGAGCGATGCGGAGGTACGCCTGGCCGCTGACTACTTCCCGGCGCGCCGGATGTAGAGCAGCTTGTCGCCCGCGTCGAGCGCGTCCACCTCGGGTTCACCCACCCGGATCAGGTCGCCGCCGCGCACCACGCCGAGCACGATGTCGCTGAGGTGCCGCGGCGATCCGCCGATCTCACCCGGTTCGACCTCACGTTCGGCGACCGCGAACCCCTGTTCGGGCGTCAGCAGATCCTCCATCATCTCCACGACGGTGGGCGTCGTGGTGGCGATGCCGAGCAGCCTGCCCGCGGTCTCCGAGGACACGACCACCGAGTCGGCGCCGGACTGGCGCACCAGGTGGGTGTTCTCGGCCTCGCGGATGGCGACGACGATCTTGGCCGTCTTGTTCAGTTCGCGGGCGGTGAGCGTCACCAGCGTGGCCGTGTCGTCGCGATTGGTCGCGACGATGACGGAGGCGGCCCGCTGCACACCGGTCAGCCGCAGTACATCGGATTTGGTGGCCGAGCCGTGCACGGTGACCAGGCCCGCGTTCGCGGCTTGTTCGAGTGCCACGGCGTCGGTGTCGACCACCACGATCTCCGACTGCTGCACCCCGTCGCCGAGCATGGCGTCGATCGCGGTGCGTCCCTTGGTGCCGTAGCCGACGACGACGGTGTGATTGCGCACGGTGTGCCTCCATCGCTGAATCTTGAACGCCTGCCGCGACCGTTCGGTGAGCACGCTGAGGGTGGTGCCGACCAGCACGATCAGGAACAGGATGCGCAGGGGGGTGATGACGATCGTGTTGATCAGTCGCGCCGACGGAGAGAACGGGGAGATGTCGCCGTAGCCGGTCGTCGACAGCGAGACGGTGGCGTAGTACAGCGCGTCGAGGAACGACAGCTCGCCGCCTGCGTTGTCGTTGTAGCCGTCGCGGCCGACATACACCACGATCGCCGCGGTGAACAGCAGGGCGATCGCGAACAGGACGCGGCGGGTGAGCGACCACCACGGACTGGTCTGTGCCGCGGGGATCCGCAACAAACCGACCAGCGCGTAGTCCGGGCTGCTACTGAGCCCGATCGGGCCGACCTTGTCCCCTAACATCGCCCCCTCCTTTCGCTCGGCCCGGCACCGATTTCGTCAGGCTCCGGCACAAACCGGGAGCCTACTGTGTTCCCGCGCGCCGGGCTCATTCGACATCCGGGGCCGGAGCGGCGTCGCGGATGAGCTGCTCGAGCTCCTGCGGTCCCGCGAGGTCGGCGGGGGCGATGGTGCGGCCGGAACGGACGTAATGGAATGCCGCGCCGACTCGTTGAAGCATCTGGTCCTCGGTGGCGCCGGTGCGGGCGGCCATCAGCCGCGCCCAGGCGAGGCGGTAGACCGCCAGCTGCACGGCGACGGCGGCTTCGTCGGCGGGGCCGGGTTCGGCGCCGGTCTTCCAGTCGACCACCAGCCAGCGACCGCCGGGTTCGGCGAACACGGCGTCCATCCGGCCGCGAATGACGGTGCCCGCGATGCTGGTCTCGAACGGCACCTCGACGTCGATCGGGTTGCGGTGCGCCCACGGCGACCGGCGAAACGCAGCCTGCATGGCGGCGAGTTCCTGGTCGGCGCGGCCCAGTTCGGTCGTGCTGTCGGCGGCTCCGGGCAGTTCGTCGAGGCCGAGCAGCTGCTCGGTGCCGAACCAGGACTGCACCCAGGCGTGAAAGGCGGTGCCGCGCCGGGCCATCGGGTTCGGCGGATAGGGCAGCGGGCGGCGCAGGCGGGCCGCCAGCCGGGTGGGGTCGGCACGCAGTTCGACGAGCGCGGTGGCCGGCAGCTGGCCGGGCAGCTCCACCTGTTGTTCGGCGAGTTCGGCGGCGGTGAATTCGGCGAGCAGGGCGTCGACGTCGGTGGCCCAGCCCTCCGGGTCGTCCTCGTCGTCCGTCTCGGGATCGGCTGGGCCCGAACGCAACTGTTCGAGCGCCTCGCGGACGAGCGCGGCGCCCTGTTCGATCGGGTCGCGGCGGCCGCCGAGTGGGTCGCGCGGCCACTGGGCGGTGGGCGGATTGTCGGCGAACGGGTTGACGGCGTCGGGCGGCGGCTGGTCGTCCCAGCGGGCGATGGTGGCGACGCCGAAGGCCGCGCTGCCGGGGTCCTCGTTGGCCTGTTTCAGTTCGAGCAGGAACTCCGATGGCCCCTTCTGCGCGGTGCCGGTCTCGGGCCAGTAGTAGGCCGAAACCAGCAGTACCCGTTCGGTTCTGGTCAGCGCCACGTAGAACAGCCGTCGTTCCTCGTCGAGCCGGCGACTCTTGAGCGCCTCCTTGTGCCCGGCGATGGCGTGCTCGAGTTCGGCGCGATCCCCCACCCGGCTCAGGTCTAGAACGGGGACGCCCTCGGACGCGTCGGGCTGGGCGCGGTCGCCGCGCAGGGAGGTGGGCAGTTCGGTGAGCGCGCCGAGCCAGGTGCTCAGCGCGGTCGTCGACGGGAACACCGACGCGCTCACGTGCGGCACGGCGACGACCTCCCATTCCAAGCCCTTGGCAGCGTGCACGGTGAGCACCTGCACACGATCGCGCGCGACCTCCACTTCACCAGGCTCCAAACCGTTTTCGACCGACTCGGCGGCGGTGAAGAACGCCAGCAGGCCACTCAGCGACGCCCGCGAGTCGGCCGCGTATCCGGCCACCACCTCGGCGAAGGCATCGAGGTGCTCACGACCGGCACCACCGCCGGCGATGGCACGTCTGGCCTGGGTTTCCACACCGACGCCGATGGTGCGTTCGACATCGGCGACGAGTTCGACCAGCGGCTGACCGCTGCGTTCACGCAATGCGGCCAGCTCCTCGCCCAGCGCGAGGATGCGTGCGAATCCAGCTTCCGAATACTGGTCCGGCGCACCGGGATCGGCGATGGCGTCGGCCAGTCCTGCCTGCTCGGTGGGTTCCGGTGCGACCTCACGCAGTGCCGTCGCCAGTCCGGCCGCGTCGGTGATGGCGCTGGACGCGTCGCCGGACAGGCTGCCGATCGACAGCATCCGCGCACGCCGGGCCAGCGCGGCCAGGTCGGCGACGCCGAGCCGCCAGCGCGCACCGGTGAGAATCCGGATCGCGGCGCTTCCGGTGCCTGGTTCGGCGATCAACCGGAGGGTGGCGACGATATCGGCGACCTCCGGTGTCGCCAGTAGTCCACCGAGGCCGACAATTTCGACCGGTAGCCCTTGTTCGCGCAGGGCTTCCGCGATCGGAGCCGCGTCCGCATTGCGCCGGATCAGCACCGCCGAGGTCGGTGGCGGCTGCTGGGCTTCCCGCGCCGCCGCCCATTCCCGCGCGATCCGCTCGGCGATCCAGTCACGCTCCTGGGCAACGGTTTCGGTGAGCGCCAGCTCCACAACCCCCGGATGCGCCTCCGGTTTGGCCCGCAACGCGTCGACCGTCGCCCCACCCGCGGCCTTGGCCCGCAGTCGCAGCGGATCGGCAACCAGGTTCGCCAGTGCGAGTGCCTCCGGCGGGTTCCGCCAACTGGTCAGCAGCGGCAGGATCGGTGCGGGGAGACCCGGTGCCGTGGGGAAATCGGTCGCAAAGCGAGGGAGGTTGGCTGCCGATGCGCCACGCCAGCCGTAGATCGACTGCATCGGGTCACCAACCGCTGTCACGGCGAGGGTGTCACCACCCGACGCAGCTTCCGCCGGTTCGCTCGTGCCTGCAACGAATTGCCCAGCGCCTGGTCTGGCCTTGCGGCCAGGTGGCTGCTCATCCGAGACCGCGCCGGCCCCGCGCCCCACCATGCCGCCTTCGGGTGCGCTGCTGAGGTCACCGTCGACAGCACCGTGGGCGCGCCCGCCATCCCGGTCGTCGCCGCGAACTTCGGTGAGCTGGCCAGATTCCGCCGAGTCCAGGTGATCCGCTGGGCCCCACAACATGTCGGCGTCCGGCGTCTGGGCGGTAGGCGCACGTCCACGCACGCGCACCGGGCGAGGGCGGTCATGTCGCACGGCCTCGGCGTTGCCGAACAGGGCCGACAGCAGCACTCGCTGGGCGTGGCCGGTGTCCTGGTATTCGTCGAGCAGGACCAGTTTGAATCTCGCGCGTTCGGCAGCGGCGACCTCCGGGTGGTCGACCGCCAGTTGCGCTGCCAGGGACATCTGCGAGCCGAAATCGAGTGCGCCACGGCGATTGAGGGCTTCGGCGAGTTGGCGGACCAGGGGCAGCAGCTCCACCCGCTCCCGTTGCGCATCCACGACGGCGGTCAGCGCCTTGCTCGGCCCGCCGCGCTGTCGCGGCCCGGCGGGCAGCGTGTAGACCAGCTTTTCCAGCTCGGCGTGTGCCTCGGCCAGCTGTTCCGGTTCCACCAGATGCTCGGCGAGCTGCCCGGACAGCGCGAGGACCGCCTCGGTCACCGATACCGGCGTGCGATCGGTGTCGAGGTCACCGTCCCAGGACCGCACCACCTCGTGCGCGAGCTGCCACAGCTGGGTCTGGGTGAGCAGCGCGGCCGATGGCTCCACCGGCAGCAGCAGACCGTGCGCGGTGAGCAGTCTGCCCGCGTACGAGTGATAGGTGCTGATCTCGGGTTCGGCGCCGGAGATCAGCGTCCGCAGCGCACCGGTCGGGTCGATCTCGCGGACCAGCGGCGCGCCTGCCAGCCGCGCGAGCCGGGTGCGGATGCGGGAAGTCAGCTGCTGGGCGGCTTTCCGGGTGAAGGTGAGGCCGAGTACCTCGTCGGGCGCCACCAGCTGATTGGCCACCATCCACACCACGCGCGCGGCCATCGTCTCGGTCTTGCCCGCGCCCGCGCCCGCCACGACCAGCGTCGGTCCCGGCGGCGCGGCGATGACGGCCGCCTGTTCGGCGGTCGGTGGCGGCAGGCCGAGCGCGTCGGCCAGCCGTTGCGGGGTGACGCGCACGCCGCTCACTCGTCGGTCACCTGCCGTCCGGTGTCCTGCACCGGGCAACTGCCCGCGACGGGACAGTGCCTGCACCCGTCGTTGCGCACGGCCAGGTATCCGGGCCCGCGCGTGGCGCCGGCGGCGTCGTGGATCGTGTCGCGCCAGGTCTCGAGACCTTCGGCGTCCAGTGCGGTCTGAGCGCGTTCGGTGGCGCCGGTCTTGTTGTGCGGCTTGGCGACATAGACCAGCCGCGCGCCACCGGGATCGGCGACCGGCGACCCGTCGGACTCCTCCTCGTTCAGCGCGCCGTGGGCGGCCGCCACCTGGTAGGTGGCCAGCTGGGCATGATCGGCGACGGCCTTCGCGCTGACCGGTGTCTTGCCGGTCTTCACGTCGACGATCACGAACCGGCCCTGCGCATCCCGTTCCAGCCGGTCGATGCGGCCGCGGATCCGCACGGCGCGTTCGTCGTCCGCCCGCGCGGGCAGCACGCAGTCCACCGGCACCTCCACACCGGCCTGGGTGAGCTCGCCGCGGGTGGTGCGCACCCAGGCGAGGAAGGTCTCCAGCATCGCCTCGGTGCGGCGCAGTTCCTGCCGGGAATGCCAGCCGGTGGCCGGGTCGACCGTCTTCCACGCCTGGTCGAGCGCGGCGCGGACCTGCGCCTCCGGCACCTCACCGGCCAGCGCCTGCACCAGCGTGTGCACGAGGTTGCCCTTGACGGCGTGCGGGTTGTCGCCGTCGGTGCCGCCATGGCGTTCCAGCGCCCAGCGCAGCGGGCAGGTGCGCAGCAATTCGACCGTCGACGGGGACAGCCCGATCGGGGAATCGTCGTCGTCCCACAGTTCCCGGTCGGAACTGAGGTCGGCGGTGCCGTACCAGTCGCCGGGGTCGGTGCCGGGGACACCGGCGTCGGCGAGCCGGGCCAGCTGATGGGCGGCCCGGTCGCGCCGGTCGGGTGCGGTGGTGGGATCGCAGACCACGCCGCGCAATTCGGCGACGAGCGCGTGCATCACCAGCGCGCGACCGGGATCGGCGACGGGCAGTGCGCCGGGTTCGCCGGTGTCGTCGTCGCCGAGCAGTTCGGTGAGGAACCGCGACGGCACGAGATCCTGGTCCCCTGCGGCGGATTCGACGGCGGTGACCAGCAGCGATCGCCGCGCCCTGCTGCACGCGACGAGCAGCAGCCTGCGTTCCTCGGCGAGGATCGGCGCGGCCCGGCTGGTCGTCGCACCGGGATCCACCCCGGCGACCAGGTCGACGAGGTCCTCGGTGTGCAGCAGGGTGCCCCTGGCGCGCGGATTGGGCCAGATACCCTCCTGCACAGCGGCGACCGCCACCACATCCCATTCCCGCCCGGCCGCGGCGTGCGCGCTGAGCAGCGACACCGCCTCACCCTCGGCGGTCAGCGGCCTGCCCTGCTGCGGAATCTGCTGGTGCAGCAGATATTCGACGAAACCCTCGATACTGGCCTTGGGCAACCGGTCGACGTAAGCCGCTGCGGCGTCGAACAATTCGACAGCCGCGTCGAGATCGCGATCGGCCTGCATGCCCGCGGCGCCACCCCGGCGGGACTGGCGGAACCAGCGCCGTTCCAGCCGCGAGCTGGTCCACAGGGTCCACAGCACGTCTTCGAGACTCTGCCCCCTCGCCTGGGTCTCCCTGGCTTTGCGCACGGCGCGCAGCACGCGTTGCAGCGGCGCGGCCTCCACCTCGGTGAGTCCGTCGAGCAGCCGCTCCTCGCCGATGCCGACGATCAGGTCGCGCAGCACTTCGGCCGAGGACTGGTCGATCAGCGGTACCGCGGGCGGTTCCGGTTCCGGCCGTGGCGGACCCAGGTCGACCGGCGGTGCGGCGGGCAGGGTTTCGGCGTCGAGGATGTCGATGTCGTCGGGAAGGCGTTCGGCGACGTCCCAGTCGGGTTCGGGGTCGGGACGCAGCGGATCCTCGGGGTCGGGTTCCGGCGGCAGCCATTCGTCATCGATCGGGTTCGGTTCCGGCTCAGGCATTTCCGGCGGCGGTGGCGGCGCCTCGCCCCACAGCAGGAACTGGTCGGCGGCGTCGGCGTACGGGTCGGCGGCGGCCAGCGCCCCGGTGCGTTCCAGATCGAGGACGGTGCGTCGGACACCGCGACGCAACCGGCGCAGTGCGATCTGATCGGCGCCACCGAGCGGTCCGGCGAGCAGATCCATCGCGTCTTCCGGCGAGAACATGGCATCGATCGCGCGGCGCGACCCCGGCCGCGACGGATCACCCGCCAGCAGTACCCGCAGTGCCAGCACCATCCACGCCGCACCGCGCCTGCGCGCGAGCGGCTCGGCCACCGCGGGCCTGCGCACCGGCACACCCGCCGCCAGCAGCGCACGCCGCAGTGGTGCGAGCGACAGCGGCACCGACCGCACGATCACCGCCATCGACGACCACGGAATCCCGTCGGTCAGGTGCGCCCGCCGCAGATGGTCGGCGATGAGCGCGGCCTCCTTGGCCGCTGTCGACAGCACGCGAACCCGCACGCTCGACTCGTCGACCTCGGTCGCACCGCTCTGGTCCTCGAGATCCGGACCGCCGTGCGCGAACAGCTCCGGTATCTCACCACTGATCGCCGAATCCGGCTCCGCGCCTTCGAAGTCGGCAGGCGTCGCGGGTTCCGCCGGTCGCGACTCCTGCCCTGGCAGCACCCGATGACGCGCGCTGCCCGGCAACCGCGCCGCGATCCGGGCGGTCGCGAGGCGGATCGGCGCACCACTGCGATGGTTGTGCCGCAAGATGATTCGCCGCTGCGGCACCGTGTCGATATCGACCAGGAAGCGCGAATCGGCACCGCGGAAGGTGAACACACTCTGATCCGGGTCACCCGTGATCACCGTGCTCGCACTACCACTGCCGATGGCGCGCACCAGGGTCGCGGCCTGCGGGTCGAGATGCTGGGCGTCGTCGACGAGCAGAGAGCGGGTCCGGTCACGTTCGGCGGCCAGCAGGTTCCGGTCACCGGCCAGCGCGTCGAGCGCCGCCCCGACCAGCTCGGCCGCGTCGAGGGCGGGCGCTGTCGCCTCCGGCGCCGCGACACCGACCGACCACCGCAGCATCGACGCCTCTTCATAGCGCTGGAAGAACCGGCCCGCCGCCACCCAGGCGTCGTTGTCGTGTTCGCGCCCCAGCGCCATCAGGTCTTCGGGACCGAGCCCGCGTTCGGTGGCCCGCAACATCAGGTCGCGGAGTTGCTCGGCGAATCCGCCCAGCGCCAGCGCGGGTTGCAGCCGCGGCGGCCACAGACCGCGCGCGCCCGCCTCGATGTCGGCGAGGTCGCCGCGCAGCATCTCGCGCAGCACCGCGTCCTGTTCGGCGCCGGTGAGCAGCCGGGGCGGCGGATTGCCGTGCAGGTCGGCGTGGCGGCGCAGCACCGAGAACGCGTAGGAGTGCAGCGTCCGCACCATCGGTTCCCTGCTCGCGCCGGGAATGCCGCCTGCGTGCGGGCCGAGCTGGGCGGTGATCGCGTCGCGCAGCGCGGCGGCGGCCTGCTTGGTGTGGGTCAGGACCAGGATCGATGCGGGGTCGGCGCCGTCGGTGATCCGCGCGGTCACCAGGTCGACGAGCAGGGCGGTCTTCCCGGTGCCCGGCCCGCCGAGGACCTGCCACGGCAGCCAGCCCGGACGTGGTGGCGCCGGCTGGGCCTGCTCGGCGAACAGCGCGCGAACAGGGGCGCCCCAGGCCCGCGGCCGGGGCGCCCGCGTCGTCCGGCGCACGAGTCGCACCGAGCTATCCGATCGCACCACGTCGGCTATTGCAACAGACCAGTACGACACGCCAGCACCCCCCTGCCGGACAGACACGCTGCGCGACCGTGCGCGACCGGCCAGAATGGCTGTCGTGTCCTCGCTTCATGTGCACCGTTTCGGCCCCGCCGACGGCCCCGTCGTCCTCGCCCTGCACGGTCTCACCGGCCACGGCAACCGTTGGGAAACCCTCGCCACCGAGCACCTTCCCCGGGCCCGGGTCATCGCCCCCGACCTGCGCGGACACGGCCGATCCAGCTCGCTGCCGCCGTGGGATTTCGAGACGATCGTCGACGACCTCGCCACGCTGCTGCGCGCCGAGACCGACGGCCCGGTCGTCGTGGCCGGACATTCCTTCGGCGGCGCGGCGGGCATCCACCTCGCCCGGCGCCATCCCGAGCTGGTGCGCGCGCTGGTCCTGCTCGATCCCGCGATCGGCATCGATCCCAAGCTGATCGAACAGGTCGCGCTCGCCAACCTGGCCTCCCCCGACTACACCGACATCGCCGAGGCCAGGTCGGACAAGCAGCACAGCGCCTGGAGTCCCGACGAGGTGGACCCGGCGGTCCTGGAGCGCGAGCTGGCCGAGCACCTGGTGCCCACCGAGGGCGGCCGGGTCGGCTGGCGGATCTTCCAGCCGGCGATCACCTCCTACTGGGGTCAGCTGGCCCGGCCGTTCGTGCTGCCGCCCGCCGATCTGCCGACCGTGCTCGTGCGGGCGGCGAAGGTGCAGCCGCCGTATGTCACCGGCGAGTTCCTCGCCGCGCTGTCCGCCCACCTCGGCGACCGGCTCACCGTCGAAGTCTGGGACTGCGATCACATGGTCGCCCAGGCGCGACCCGCCGAAGCCGCCGCCCTGATCGCCGCGGCCCTGTAGGCGATGGCGGCCACCACGGAGGAACAGGTCGAACGGGTCCGCGCGCTGGTCGCCGCGATCCCGCCCGGCCGCGTCGCCACCTACGGCGACATCGCCCATGCCGCGGGCCTGTCCTCCGCCCGCACCGTCGGCTGGATCATGCGCACCGACTCCGCCGACCTCCCCTGGCACCGGGTCATCGGCGCCTCCGGTCGCCCCGCCGCCCATCTGGCCGCCCGCCAGCTGCGGCTGCTCGCCGAGGAAGGCGTCCCGATCACCGACGGCCGGGTAGAGCTCCGCACAGCCAGGCTGTGACGCTCGGCCCAGGCACGCCGCAGTATTCGCGAGAACCTCGACCTCATGCGCGGAACTCAGCCGCCGGGCGCCGGGCGTCGGCTTCACGCCCCGCTAGCATGACATTTGTGCCGATCCCCCAACGCCGAATCAGCCGATGACCGCCGCCGACGCGATCGTGCTCGCGGGCGGGCGGGCCAGCCGGATGGGCGGGGTCGACAAGCCCGCGATCGTGATCGGCGGCCGGTCGATGCTCGACGCGGCGCTGGACTCGGTGCGCGAGTGCGGCGAGATGGTGGTGGTCGGGCCGCATCGGCCGGAGCTGGCTGCCCGGATTCAGCAGGTCCGTGAGGTGCCGCCGGGTTCGGGGCCGGTCGCGGCGATCGGCACCGGCCTGAGCGCGCTCGGTCCCGATTCGGCGCCCTGGATCGTGGTGCTCGCCGCGGACATGCCGTTCCTCACCGCCGACACCGTGCGCGAATTGCTCCGCCGGGCAGCCGAATCCACCACCGACGCGGTCTTCGCGATCGACAGTTCCGGACGGCCCCAGTATCTCGTCGGCGTCTGGCGGCGCACCGCCCTCGCGGCCGCGCTGGCCGGGCTCGATTCCCTGGTGAACCAGCCGATGAAGGCGATCGTGCCCACCGAGACGACTTTCGTCGCGCTACCCGGCACCGCGGACTGCGACACCGACGAAGAGGTCCACCGCGCCCGCGAGATGATGGCCCACCAACCGACGACCCGGCTCGACCTCACCGAAGCCAGAGCGCGCCTGACCGCCGAGTTGACCCCGTTGGTCGCCTACGAGGCCAACCTGAGCGAGGTCGGCGGCGCGACGCTCGCCGCACCGATCACCGCCGCGGGCGCACTACCCCGCTTCGACGTCTCCGCGATGGACGGCTACGCCGTGTGCGGCGACGGCCCCTGGCGGCTGCGCCGCGACAT
This sequence comes from Nocardia sp. NPDC060259, assembly GCF_042728775.1. NCBI lineage: Bacteria > Bacillati > Actinomycetota > Actinomycetes > Mycobacteriales > Nocardiaceae > Nocardia > Nocardia sp. NPDC060259. The sequence continues at coordinate 40,666 of NZ_JBHXAY010000044.1, read as the reverse complement.
CGGCTTCGCGGGCGGTGCCCGGCCGGTCGGCCTGCTGCCCGGTGAGGCTATCCGGATCGCCACCGGTGCGCATGTCCCCGACGGCACCACGTCGGTCCTGCGCGACGAGTTCGCCGCGATCACCGGCGACGAACTCGGCCGCCGCCCCGGCACGGCGCACCGCGGCGACGTCCGCAAGCGCGGCGAGGACCAGATGGTCGGCGACCTCCTCGCCCCCGCGGGCACCCGGGTCACCACCGCGCTCCGCTCGGCGGCCGCCTCGGTAGAGGTCACCTCCGGCCTGGTTCGCGGTCCCGTCCGCGCCCGCATCGTGATGACCGGCGACGAGATCCGCAGCACCGGCCCCCTGCAAACCGGCCAGACCCGCGACTCCATCGGCCCGGTACTCCCCGACATCCTCGCCGGTCTCGGCGTCCACGTCGTCGACCGCGTCCACCTCCGCGACACCGCCCACGGGTTCGACGACATGCTCACCGCCACCGCAGGTTTCGACCTCCTGGTGGTCGTCGGCGCCACCGGCGGCGGGGCGGCCGATCAACTTCGCACCGCGATCGCCCGCGCCGAAGCCCGCATCGTGGTCCCGCGATTGTCCATGCGCCCAGGCGGTTCCACCGTCGTAGCCGAACTCCCCACCGGCCCAACCATTCTCGGCCTCCCCGGCAACCCCTTCGCCGCCATAGCCGTCCTCCTGGCCCTCACCCCCTCGATAGTCGCGGGCCGCACCGCAGCACCCCCACCCCGCTCTGTCCGCGGCCCCCTGCACAACGCCGCCGACATCGCAGGTCCCATCCAGCGAATCACCCCAGCCCGCCACGCCCCCGAAGGCGGCTACACCGGCGACACCTCCGTCCGCACCGCCCACCTCGCCGGCCTGATCGACCGCGACGGCCTGGTCATCGTCCCCCCGGAAGCCACCGACGGCACCGTCGTCGAGTTCCTACCGCTACACAATTGAGCCCCATACCGAATCACAAACCGTCGACGACGGGGGAACTTCGCGCAATTCATGCGTTGGCAAATAATGATCGTGGATTAATCGGCGGATATCGACACGCCGCGAATTCCCTGGTCGGAATGCCATTTTTCGCGCACCTCTACCGGAGTGCAATTGCGCTGGTTATCGTAGGCGCGTTAGGCGAAACACTATCCCTCGGAAAGGACCGTGTGGAGATGGCTGACAAGTCTAAGAAAGCGCCTAAGAAAATGCCCAAGCAGATGCCGCGGCAGCAGCAGCAACAGCGGCAGGACCAGATGGGCGATGACTCGCAAGGCATGACGCGAGCTGGCCAGGACGATCGGCGTGAACAGCGCCGCCCCGGCCATCACTGATCTACGTGTGTCGACGAGCCGCCGGTTCCCCTTCCGGCGGCTCGTCCACGTCAGGCCCCGACGCGCTGTAGCGCGGTCGCCGCGGATTCGTCCCGCTGACGGCGAGCCGTCGAAGGATCGGGAACGGGCACCGCAGCGAGCAGGCGGCGGGTGTACTCCTGGGCCGGTGCGGCGAACACGGCACCTACCTCGCCGGTTTCGACGATCCGGCCCTGCCGCAGCACCACAACCCGGTCGGCGACCTGGTGCACAACGGCCAGATCGTGGCTGATGAACAGGCTGGCGAAGCCGTATTCGGCACGCAGGTCGGCGAAGAGATCGAGCACCTGCGCCTGCACCGACACATCCAGCGCACTGGTCGGCTCATCGGCCACCAGCAGTCGCGGCGCCAGCGCGAGTGCGCGCGCCAAAGCCACCCGCTGACGCTGCCCACCGGACAGTTCTCCCGGCCGCCGCTGCGCGTAATCCCTTGGCAGCCGGACGGATTCGAGCAGGTCCCCGACCTTGGCACGTAAGAGCGCACCCGAGGCGGCCCGGTGCACCCGCAGCGGTTCCCCGATCGCGTCGGCGACGCTGCGCCGCGGATCGAGCGAGGCGCTCACGTCCTGATGGACCAGCGCGACATTCTTGCGCAACCCACGTATCTCGCGCGGCGACAATCCGGCCAGTGAAACACCCTGCAGCTCGACAGTTCCCGATGTCGCAGGCACAAGTCCGAGCGCGGTGCGGCCCAGAGTGCTCTTGCCCGAACCGGATTCACCCACCAGACCCAGCACCTCGCGCGGACCGAGGGTGAGCGAGACATCCTGCAGCGCGGGGAAAGCGGCTGCGCCATGGGATCCCGGATACACCACCGAAAGGTCGTCGATGCGCAACACATCGCGATAGACGGGTTCGGTTGCACCGCCGCCCTTTTCGGCGACGACCGCGGGTTCGCGCAGGATCACTCGACGCAGGATCCGCCGGACAGCCGGTTCCGTCATCCCGGCTTCGTCCCCGGTCGCGTCCTTGGCAGCACCACCGGCGTTGCCGCGGCTCGCCGTTCCAGCGGACTCGGCGATAGCCGATCCGCCCGTATCACCGGCACTGCCACCATCATCACCCGGAGCGAGCGCGTCACCGTCGGCCCCCACAGCATGCCCGCCGGCTTCGATATCGCCCGCTGCGTGTTCCGCGGCCTCCACATCACCCGAAGGGTGCCCGTCATCGCCCGCCCCGGATATGGCCGCGGGTCCGTCATCAGCACCCCGCGTCGACTCCGGCTCACCGGCCCCACTCGCATGCGGACCAGCCCCGCGCACAGAGACCGCGGGCAGACGTGGCACCGCAGCGAGCAAGGTCCGCGTGTACTCCTCCCCCGGCGCACCGAACAACCCGAACACCGTCTGCTGCTCAACCACCTGCCCAGCCCGCATCACCACGACCCGGTCGGCGATCTCCGCGACCACACCGAGGTTGTGGGTGATGAACAGGATGGCCGTGCCCCGCTCACGCTGCAGTGACCGCAGCAGGTCGAGGATCTCGGCCTGAACGGTCACATCGAGCGCGGTGGTCGGTTCGTCGGCGATGAGCAGCGCGGGGTCGCCGGACAGGGCCAGGGCGATGACGACGCGCTGCTTCTGACCGCCGGAGAGCTGGTGCGGATACCAGTCGAGCCGCTTCTCGGGCTCGGGGATGTCGACGGCGGTGAGCAGTTCGATCGCGCGAGCCCGGGCGGCGCCCTTGTCGGTCGTGCCGTGCGCCCGCAATGCCTGCACGAGCTGGGTGCCGATCTTCTGGACCGGGTTCAGCGCGGTCTGCGGCTCCTGGAACACCATGGCCGCCGTGGTCCCGCGCAGTCCACGCAGCACCGGTTCCGTCGCGTCGACGACTTCCGTGCCCGCGAGAAGGATAGATCCCGCGGCGTGGGCGGTCCCGGGCAGGAGACCGAGCACCGATCGCGCGGTCAGCGACTTCCCTGAACCGGATTCCCCGACCAGCGCGACCACCTCGCCTCGGCGAACCCGCAGACTCACCCGGTCGACGACGGTCCGCTCGCCGAACCTGACGATCAACTCGTCGATATCGAGCACCGGGTCGTCGGTGCCCGGCCGATCAGCCTGGGTGCTCATGCCACTCTCCTAGCCCGGCCCAATGCCTGGGCGATCAACAGGAATCCGAGGGTCAGCGCGGCGACGACGGTCAGCGGTCCGATCGCCATCCACGGGTTGGCGTCGAGGTTGGCGATCGATTCACCGATGAGCGAGCCGAGCGACGGCTCCGGCGGCCGCACCCCGATGCCGATGAAGCTCATCGCCCCTTCGATGAACACCGCCACCGACAGCGACAGCGCGAACTGCACGCCCAGCGGCTCGATCACATTGGGCAGCACATGCTTTCGCAGTGTCCACCAGGTGCCCGCGCCGATCACCTCGGACGCTTCGACGAACGGCTGCTCGCGCACGGCGAGTACGGCGGTGCGGATCTGGCGGCCGAAGATCGGGATCTCGGCGGCGATGATGACGATCACGACCGCGTGCCAGCCGGGCCCGGTGATGGCGGCGAGCGCGATCGCGAAGATCAGCGAGGGGAACGCCAGAATCAGGTCGAAGACCCGCTGGGCGGCCACGTCGGCGATCGGGTGCGTGGTCGCCGCCAGCCCGGCCAGCGAGCCGATCACCGCGCCGATGGGTACCGCGAGCAGCACGATCAGCAGGTTGATGCGGATGCCGGCGAGCACGCGCGCCGCCACGTCCCGATTGAGGTGGTCGGTGCCGAGCCAGTGCTCGGCATTCGGCCCGAGGAGGTTGGCGCCGGGGATCTGGGCGAGCGGGTCGTAGGCGCTCAGCACCCCGGCCGAGACACCGGCCACGGCGACGAGGGTGACCAGCAGGACGCCGGCCAGACCCTGCCCGCTCCGCAAGGCACGCAACGAACCGAACTTGCGCGAATTCTTCTCGGCAACAGTCGGTTTCTCGACGACCGCAGTCATGATCGTCCTCCGATCCGGATCCGCGGATCCAGCCAGGCGTGCGCGATGTCGGTGATCAGCTGGATCACCACGAACACCGCCACCGACAACAGCAGCAGCACCTGCACGAGCGGGTAGTCGCGGCGGCTGATGCCCTGTTCGATGAGCTGTCCGATACCGGGCCAGACGAACGCCGCCTCCACCAGCACCGCACCGCCGAGCAGTTGCCCGGTCTGGATGCCGAGCACGGTCAGCATGGTCGGCAGGGCATTGCGCAGCGCACCACGGGTGACGATCTCGCGATGCCCGACACCGAGCGAACGCGCCGTCAGCACATAGGGTTTGGCGAGTTCGGTGCGCAGCGACTCCGTGAGGAACCGGGTCAGCGCCGCCGCTACCGGCAGGGCGAGGCAGATCGCGGGCAGCAGCAGATATTGCACGGCGATGTCAGGTCTGGCGATGAATCCGTCCGGTGGCACACCACCCGCGGGCAGCACCGGGATGGCGACCGCGAAGACGAGCACGAGCAACGGCCCGACGACGAAGGTCGGCAGCGCGACGGCGACCGTATTCGCCGCGGCGACAACGGTGTTCAGCCACCGGCTCGGCCACAGCACCGACGCGGTCGAGACAGCCAGACTCACCACCACCGCCAGCAGCAGCGCGGTCACCGTGAGCACCAGGGTGTTGGTGGCGCCCCGCCCGACCAGGTCGCTGATCTGCCCGCCGATGAGATACGAGCGGCCCAGGTCGAGGGTGACCAGGTCGCCGAGCCAGCTCAGGTATTGCACCGGAATCGACCGGTCCAGCCCCAGCTGGTGCCGGATCGCCTCGACCGACTGGGGCGTCGCGTCGTTGCCCGCCAGGATGGTCGCCGGGTCGCCCGGCACCAGACGCAGCAGCAGAAAGATCAGCACCGAGGCGCCGAACAGCACCAGCAGCGCCGAGGGCAGTCGGTGCAGCAGGTAGCGGGTCATGACAGGAAGGTGTCGGTGAGCAGGGTTTCGCGGCGCTTGGTCCAGCCGAAACCGTGCACCTTGTTCGAGCTCGCGTACTGCTGGAACCGCACGCCGATCTCGATCAGGAACAGGCCTTCGAGCAGCTGGTCGCTGATCGCGTGGAAGGCGCGCACCGCATCGGGTCCGGTGCCCTGCGGCAACTGCCATGCCGCATCCGCGGCCGCGGTGTAGGCGGGCGATTCGTAGCGCGAGGCGTTGCGGCGGGCATTGAACGGGTACGCGCTCACCGTCAGCGTCGACGGCACGAACTGCGCCCACGAGTGATCGGTGACCCACAGGCCACGGAACTGCTGGCCGGTGAGCAGCTTGACGAAGGTCGCGGAGTCCACCGGGTCGAGCGTCACCTCGATGCCGACCTCGGCGAGGTTGGCCTGCACGATCTGGGCGATCTCCTCGTGCGCGGTATAGAAGGTCAGCGGCAGCTTCGACGGTGTGGCCGTCTGGGCAAGCAGCTGCTTGGCCTTCCCGATGTCACGGCTGTAGCGGGTGTTGCGCGCCTCGTCGAAGGCGGGCGAGTTCTTCGGCCACGGCACATTGAGCGGGTAGCCCGCGCCACGGAACACCTCGGCGACGATTCGCTCGCGGTCGAGCGCGTACGCGATGGCCTGCCGCACTCGCACATCGGCCAGCGACGGTTCGGTGACATTGACGCCGACATAGGCCTGCAGTTCGGCGCCGTCGAGGTTCTGGACCTGGAATCCGCCAGTCTTGCCGAGGTTTTCGGCATCACGGTAGGCGAGTTCCCTCGCGACGTTGATCTGCCCGGACTTCAGCGCGTTCAACAGCGCCTGCGGATCCGGGATGATCGACACCTCGACCCGGTCGAGATAGGGCCGTTCGGGCACCCGATAGGTGGGATTCCTCTCGAAGACGATCTGCGAATTCGGCACCCGCTGTACGAACTTGAACGGCCCGGTGCCGATGTACTTTTCGCCGCTGCCGAGTTGATCGGCGGTTTCGCTGTCCAGGATCGGAACGGTGTCGAGCAGGTCGAAGATATTGCTGAGCGGGTTCGCGAGCCGCAGCACGATCCGGGTCGGCGAGACGATGTCGAACCCGGTGACGGCGGCCGCGGTGCCGCGCAGCTGCGCGGACCACTTGGCATCGGCGTAGGTGCGGATCGAGAATTCCACGTCCTTGGCGGTGAACGCCCGGCCGCTGTGGAAGGTGACGTCGTCGCGCAGGTCCAGGCTCAGCGAGCGGCCGTCGGCGGCCAGTTGCCACGACTTCGCCAGCAGCGGTTGCGGTTCCAGCTTGTCGTTCGGATAGCGGATCAGCGATTCGTAGACCAGGCCGATGAGCACCGGTGTCGCGGCGGTGTTGGTGAGCAGGTTGGCGGGCACCAGGTCCTCGCGGATGCCCACCTTCAAGGTGCCGCCACGCACCGGCGTGGCACCGTCGCCGCCTGCCTTCTGCTCCGACACGGCCGAGGTGCAGGCCGCCAGCGCCGCGCCGCCGAAGATGGCCGCCGCGGCGATGCCGCCGGCGCGCAGGAAGTTACGGCGGTCGAGGCCGCCGGGGGTAAAGCTCATCGTGGGATTCCTCGAAGACACGTCGACCCGCGGTGCGGGCCGATCGGCGCGCAGGGCAGGGCACACCGTGGGGAAGGGGACACATCGGCTCGTTCGGCCGCGCACGTCAGCAGACGTACGTCAGCCACGCAGGACGCGACACGAACAGCAGCAGGAGGGCTGATTCGTGGGCACGGCAGTGACGCTAACAAGTAGCGCCACGGGGGTCACCGATTCCACGCATCCTGCATATAACCCTGGTGACCAGCGGATATGTCACCTTTACTGCCAGGATGCCTGTTCCACCCCACGCTCGCGGTTACGAATCCTTCGGCGGCACAGCCGGTCGCACCTCGGCCGATTCCACACCGGATTGGACCTCGCCGCCGACCGCGCCCGCCGGTGCGCCCAATATCGTCGTCGTCCTCGTCGATGACATGGGTTACAGCGATATCGGCCCGTTCGGTTCCGAGATCGAGACACCGACGCTGGATCGGCTCGCGGCCGGTGGCGTGCGGCTGTCGAACTACCACACGACGCCGTTGTGCTCGCCGTCGCGCGCGGCGCTGTTGACCGGGATCAATTCCCACCGTGCGGGTTTCGGCTTCGTCGCCAATGCCGATCCCGGCTATCCCGGGTTGCGGCTGGAGCTGGCCGACGATGTGCTCACGCTGCCGGAGATCTTGCGCGGCAACGGTTATGCCACCTACGCGGTGGGCAAGTGGCATCTCGTGCGTGATGCCACGATGAATCCGTCGGCCCATCGGGATTCGTGGCCGACGCAGCGCGGATTCGACCGCTACTACGGCTCTTTGGAGGGACTGAACTCCTTCTACTATCCGAACCAGCTGGTCTCGGACAGTTCGGTGGTCGATGTCGAGGAGTATCCGGAGGGCTACTACCTCACCGACGATCTCACCGACACGGCGCTGTCCTACATCAAGGATCTGCGCGCGCACGATGCGACGAAACCGTTCTTCCTGTACTTCGCGCATGTGGCGATGCACGGGCCGCTGCAAGCCAAGGCCGAGGACCAGGCCAAATATCGCGGCCGGTATGCCGCGGGCTGGGATGAACTGCGCAGGAAGCGGTTCGCGGCGCAGCTTGCGCAGGGGCTCTTCCCGAAGGGCACCGAGCAGAAGCCGCGCAATACCGAACCCGGTTACGAAGCGGCCGAATGGGATTCGCTGTCGGCCGACGAGCAGCGCCGCTACGCCAAGTACATGGAGGTGTACGCGGGCATGGTCGACAGCATCGACCAGAGCCTCGGCCGCATCGTCGACCTGCTCGAAGACCTCGGCGAACTCGACAACACCATCATCGTGTTCACCTCCGACAACGGTGGCACCGCCGAGGGCGGACCGGAAGGCACTCGCTCCTACTTCGCCGAGTTCGCCCACATCGACGACCCCGATTGGGTCCGCGACGTCCCGCACGACGAGGACCTGATCGGAACCGCGAAGCTGGGTGTGCACTACCCGCGGGGCTGGGGTCAGGCGTCCAATACGCCGTTCCGGTTCTACAAGGGCCAGACCTTCGCCGGTGGTGTCCGGGTGCCGCTGGTGGTCTCGTGGCCGAAAGGTCTGCCGCGCACCGAGGCCGATTCGGGTATCCGCCACGAGTACGCCTACGTCACCGATCTCGCTCCGACGCTGCTGGAGCTGGCGGGACTGGATCGGCCGACCGTGCGGAACGGTCTGCCCGCCAAAAACTTCGACGGCGTGTCGGCGGCCGCGCTGCTGCGCGATCCGGCCACGCCGACCCGGCACACCGAGCAGTACTCGGAGATGACCGGTCATCGCGGCTTCTACCGCGACGGGTGGAAGCTGCTGTCGCTGTATGAGTCCGGAGCTGATCTCGATGCACCGAACTGGCAGCTGTTCGATGTGCGAGCGGATCCGACGGAACTCCATGATCTTTCGGATCAGTACCCGGAAAAGGCCGCTGAGCTGGCTGCGGCTTGGGACGAATCCGCCTGGGCCAATACCGTTTTCCCACTGCTGACGCGCGCCGACTTGTTCCGCCGGCGTCCCGAGGAGGCACGGTTCGGCGCACCGGTCCGGTTGCTGCCCGGCACCCCGACTCTGGAGCGCTACCGCTCCCAGCGACTCATCGCCTATCGCGACTTCACGATCACCGCTGATCTGACCGGCCGCCGCCCACAAGCCGGGCCGCACCGGGTAACGCCATCGCTGCGCGCCGGCGGCTCCACATCGCAGCCGATCGGCGACGATGCGTCGACGCCCGACGCAGCAGCGGTGTCTGTATCCGCTGCGGGCTACCAGCCGGGTGACGAGGGCGTGCTTGTGGCTCACGGTGACCCGCTCGGCGGGTACCTGCTCTACATCGAGAACGGTGACGTGGTGCTCGGTGTGAACAGCTACGGCCGCTACGCCTCGGCACAGGCTCCGCTTCCGATCGGGGCGCGGGAGGTCATCGTGCGCGCCACGGTCCGGCCGCATCTGCGGTGGGATTTCGTCGTCGAGGCCGACGGGGTCCAGGTCGCCGAACTCACCGATCAGGTGCAGTTGGTCGGCATGGCACCGTGGACCGGCATCTCCGTCGGCGTCGACGCGCGCGGACCGGTGTCGTGGGAGCTGCGCGAACGCCGCGGACCGTTCCGCTACACCGGTGGCCTGCGTGCGATCACCTACACGCCCGGCCCGATCCAGGTCCCGCAGCGCACGATCGATGCGGTGGAGCGGGAGGCCGAGTACGCCGCGGAATGACGGCGCTGAGCGTTCACTCCGCACATTCCTCGCCGCCTGCGCGACCGATCGCGCGAAGAGTGTGCGCTCAGCGCGGGCCCAGGAGGCCGAGCCCCGACCAGGTCGGATACCGTTTACGAGCCGGAAAATGCCACGCAGTGAGGACCCCCGAATGGACGACAGTTCCCTGATCTGGGACGACGGTGCGCTCGTCACCATCGACCAGCGTGGACTGCCGCACGAGGTGCGCGAGCTGCGGCTTGGCACCGTCGACGAGATCATCGACGCGATCACCACCCTCGCCATCCGCGGCGCGCCGGCCATCGGGATCGCCGGTGCGTTCGGTGTGGTCATCGCGACCAGGGCACAGACGAGCGACCGCGTGGTCGATGTGGCCGCTGTGGAGGCCGAGGCCGATCGCATCGCCGCGGCCCGGCCGACCGCGGTCAATCTGGCCTGGGCGGTCGATCGGGTGCGCGCCCGGATCGCCGACGGTGCCGACGCGGTGCTGGCCGAGACCCTCGACATGCTGGCCGAGGACGGTCGCGTCAACCTCGCCGCCGCCACCCACGCCGCCGACCTGGTGCAGCGCCTCTGCGGTGAAGGGCCACTACAACTGCTCACCCACTGCAACACCGGCCGCCTGGCCACCAGCGCGGTCGGCACCGCGATCGGCGCGCTGCGGGTGCTGCACGAACGCGGTGCGGTGGCGGACGTGATCGTCGACGAGACCCGCCCGCTGCTGCAGGGCGCCCGGCTCACCGCGTGGGAGCTGGCCGAGGCGGGCATCCCGCACCGGCTGACCATCGACTCCGCCGCCGCCTGGGCGATGGCCACCGGTCAGGTCGATGCCGTGCTGGTCGGCGCCGACCGGATCACCGCCAACGGCGACGTCGCCAACAAGATCGGCACCTTCGCCCTCGCGCTGGCCGCCCATCATCACGGCATCCCGTTCATCGTGGTCGCCCCGGAGTCCACCCGCGATACCGCGATGGCGACCGGCGCGCAGATCGTGGTCGAACAGCGCGCCGCCGACGAGGTCACCGGCTTCGGCGGTGTGGCGAGCGCGCCGGCCGGGACCGCCGTGTTCAACCCCGCCTTCGACGTGACTCCTACCGACCTCGTGACCGCGGTGGTCACGGAAAACGGTGTGGTCTACCGCAATTCGGACACCTTCGATGCACAGGGCCGGGCGACCGCGCCGACCGGGACGGCCGTCATCACCCCGCTCGACAGCCATAGCCACACCGCCGACACAGCGGACCATCGACAGCCGTCGGCCGAGCAGGGACACGCGATCGCGGCAACGGCGCGGCAGCTCTACGACCGCGGCTGGATGCCAGGCACCGCAGGCAATATCTCGGTCCGGGCAGGCGACGACGCACTCGTCACCGCCAGCGGCCTGTCCAAAGGTGAACTGACCGAACGGGATACGGTGCTCGTCGGAGTGTCAGATACGGTCACCAGGCCGGGACAGAGCCGTAAACCGTCCGCCGAGACCAGCATTCACACCGCCGTGTACCGCACCCGGACAGCGGGAGCGGTCGTCCACGTGCACTCGCCGTTCGCGACCGCCCTGGCGACCACCGCGGCGCGGCCCGGTGACGCGGTGACCACGCTGCGGATCAGCGGATACGAGCTGCTCAAGGGCTTCGGCCTCGACGACCCGTCCGCGGTGGACGTGCCGGTGTTCCCGAACTGGCCCGATGTCGGGCGCATCGGCGCCGACATCGAGACCTACCTGCGCGACAACCCCACCGCCCCACCGATTCTGTTCATCACCGGGCACGGCATCACCACCTGGGGTGACACTCTTGCTCAGGCGCGTGACCGCGCCGAATGCCTGGAAGCCCTGTGCGAGTTGATCGCCCGCACCGGACGCACCGACGCCACGCCACTCGAGATCGGATAATCATGACCCTGCTGCAAGTGATGGCCGCCGACAACGCGGCCGACGTCCGCGTGCGCACCACCGACACCGCCGAGATCGACGCCGAGCTGGCGAAGCACGGCATCGCGTTCTCCCGCTGGGACGTTCTCGCCGACGCCGCGAGCACCGACTCCGACACCCTGCTCGCCCACTACGCCCCGCAGGTCGCCGAGCTCAACGCCTCGGGCCGCTACGAGCACATCGACGTCGCCCGCATCCACCCCGACGACGACAACCCGGAGTGGCCCGCCACCGCGGCGGGCGCGCGCGCCAAGTTCCTCGACGAGCACCGCCACGCCGAGGACGAGGTCCGCTTCTTCGCCGCCGGTCGCGGCTGCTTCTACCTGCACATCGGCGACGCGGTGCTGGCGACGGTCTGCGAGGCGGGCGACCTGCTCTCGGTGCCCGCGGGCACCCTGCACTGGTTCGACATGGGCACCCGCCCCGACTTCATCGCCCTCCGCTTCTTCGAGGAGGCCGACGGCTGGATCGGCGACTTCACCGGCGACAAGATCAGCGCGGGCTTCCCCACGCTGGACGAACTGCTCACCGCCCCGTGACCCGCGCCATCGTCCTCGACATCGAGGGCACGACCAGCCCCACCGACTCGGTCCGCAACGACCTCTACGGTTACACCGAGCATCGCCTGCCCGCCTGGCTGGCCGAGAATGCCTCGGGCACTGCCGAATCCGTGATCGCGCAGACCCGTGAACTGGCCGGTGAACCCACCGCAGACACCGCCCGGATCGCCGAGATCCTCACCGGCTGGCTGCGTTCCGACGTCAAAGCCGAGCCGCTCAAGGCCGCCCAGGGCGCGATTTGCGCCCAGGGTTTCCGCGCGGGCGCACTGCACGGACGGTTCTTCGACGACGTGGTGCCCGCGCTGTCGGCCTGGCACGAAACCGGGCTCCCGCTCTACGTGTACTCCTCGGGTTCCGAACGCAACCAACGAGATTGGTTCGCCTTCGCCGAGGCGGGTGACCTGTCCGGGCTCATCACCGACCACTTCGACCTCGTCAGCGCGGGCCCGAAGCGGGAACCCAAGTCCTACGACGTCATCGCCGACCGCATCGGCATCCCCGCACAGGAGATCCTGTTCCTGTCCGACCACCCCGATGAACTCGACGCCGCCGTGGCGGCGGGGTGGCAGGTCGTCGGCGTGCACCGCGAGGGCGAGCCCAATCCGCCACGGGCACCGCATCGCTGGATCAGCTCGTTCGCCGAGGTCGAGGTCGGCACGGAAGCCTGACAGCCACGCTCTGCGGGACGCCCGCCGACTGATTAGTCTTCCGGGAATGACAACCCCGGGGGATAGCCTCGACCAGCGCGGAGTACCCGCCGACGGACCGACCGAACCGTTCACCCACCCGGCGCCCGCGCTACCGGCCATCACGAACCCCGACAGCACCTACACCACGATGCCGGGCACCAACGACCAGCTGGTTCACCACGGCGCTCTCCGGATGGCCGTCCGGCCCGCATTGTTCTGGCTGGCGATCCTGCTGCCGGTCTATGTGGCCCCGTTGGTCCTGATACGCGTCCCGGCCGTGGTCATCGCGCTGGTCGTGGTCGCGCTCACCGCCTGGCTCTCCGTCAGCACCTATCTCAAACTCCGCAAGGTGCTGCGCAGCGCGATCGACGACGCGATGCCCGCGCCGACCCAGTCGCTTCGATTGGGCTCCGACGCCCTCGATCTCGCCGACCGCACCAGCCACTCGCGGATCGACCACGACCGGATCACCTCGATCACCGTCAATCGCGAGGTCGTGACGTTGCGCTTCGATGGAATGGGGCTGGCGATGCCCCGGGCATTGTGGCCCGACCCCGTGGTCGCGCGACTGCGTGACCTCATCGACCCGCGGCGTACGCCCGCGCCGAGCGATCCGCCGCCGCAACCCCCGATGCCGAGACCGGCGGAACCACACACCACCGTCGTCGCCGGGCCCGATACCGCTGTCCGGCTCGCCGTGGCACAGCGCCGCGAACCCTGGCTCAGTCGCATTGTGCTGATCGCGGTCGCCGCTATCGCGGTGCTCGCCGTCGGGTTCGCGTTCTTCGGCGGGCGGCTCTACGGCCCACTCGGGGTGACCTTCCCGCTGGCCTTCGGAGCCCTGGCCCTGGCATCGTGCTGGCACCTCGCGAACAGGCCGCCCGCGAAGGTCGTCCGCCACCACGAGTGCGCGGCCTACCCGGGCGCCACCCTGTCGGCGCACTTCGGCACCGACGCCGTTCTGCTCGCCACACCGGCCTGGGTCATGCGGATGCCGTACGCCATGATCGGCAAGATCACGTTCCGAGCCGACGTCGCGGCCCTCACGTACGGCCTGGTGCCGATCGCGCTGCCGAGCGCACTCTTTCCGCCGCCGATCACGGCGGGATTGCGTGAGCGCGGGCTGACCGTCGTCGAACGGTGACCGGCGAACTCAGCCGACCTGCGCGCGCACCGCACCCAGCTTCCCGCGCTGCACGGTGGCGAACACCCGGCGGGCGTGGGCGGCGACCGGGCTGGTCGACCAGGGGGCGAGGGTGGTGGTGAACATCAGTTCGCACCAGGACAGGGCCGGGATCTCGCCCGCGACCAGGGTCGCGATCAGGGAGAGTTCGGTGTCGTGGCCGAGCCAGGACGCGACCAGCCAGGAGGCGTCGAAGCGGCCGAGGAACTCCTCGGTGTCCTCGGGCGGTCCGTGCGGGGTGTCGACGGTCAGGTGGACGACGGCGGCGACGGCGTGGCGCATCTTGGCGTCCATGCCGACCGCGTCGTGCAGGAGCAGGCCCTCCAGTGCAGAGCGCAGTTCCGTCCAAGGGTCTCCAGCGTTGTCCTGCATGACGGGCCTTTCCTGTGGTTCGGTCTGCGGGTCGAGGCCACCGGTGATCGACCGGAGCGCCGGCGCACCGTGCGGTTCGGTGGGGTCGACGAGATCGCCGAGCCAGCCCGTGGTCCAGTCGAGCCTGCCGAAGGCGTGGCACCAGTCCAGCGCCGGATTGTCTTCGGTGACAACGAGGTCGAGGGCCAGACCGGCCATCGATGCGGTGCAGGCCAGCGTGACGGCGTCGAGCTCGTCAGCGCTGACCGACAGATGCAGTGTCGCCTCGCCTGCCCCCGCGTCTTCGCGGGCACGGCCTGCCAGCCAGATCGCGCGTCCTGCCGCGCTCATGGCCGCGGCGGCGCGGTCACCGTGTGGATGATCGACATCGGCGTCGAGAAAGGGGCCGTACCAGATCGCCCTGCCTTCCGCGCCACACACCGCGAAGGTGTCCGAGAGGCCGTCGCCCGCGGCGGCGAGCCATATGTGTGCGTCGTTTCCGTACTCCGTCACCCTCATCAGTCTCTCCCCGGGAATGTGCTGATCGAGCCGAACGTCGTTCTCCTCCGATCCAATAGCCCATGAACACGGGTGTCCATAGTTTCGGTGGAATACGCACGCCCCCGTGAGGTACATACACTCGCCAGTGAATTCACAGGTCCGGCAGTACACCGAACGGGCGGTAGCGACAATGCCCGGCAACCACACGGAAACGTCGTCCACGCTTGTATCTTTCGAGCATGCCCTACGTGCACTCCGATTCGGTGAACATCCATTTCCGCACCGGCGCCGTCCGCGGTCCCACCGTACTACTCGCCCATGGTTTCCTGATGGACGAATCGATGTTCGACCCGATTCGAACGATATTGGCGCACAACGATATCAACGTCATCGCCTGGGATGCCCGTGGTCACGGCCGCACCGGCTACGGCCGTGACCCGCGCTTCGACTACTGGGATCTGGCCGAGGACGGTTTGCGCGTGCTCGACGCGGTCGGCGTCGAACGTGCCGTCGTCGGCGGAATGAGCCAGGGCGGATATGCCGCCCTGCGCATGGCGCTGCTCGCGCCGGAGCGGGTCGGCGGACTCGCTCTGCTCGATACCGAGGCGGGCGCCTGCACCAGGGCCGACGAAAACTATTACGAAGAATTCTTCGACGAATGGTGCGGCACCGGCGAATTGGTTCCGCTGGCCGAAAAACTCGCTCCGCAATTGATCGGCGGCGACCGCCCGGATGTCTGGCGGTGGTGGATCACCCGCTGGCTCACCCACGACCGCGCGGCGATCCAGTCGGCGGCGCGCTGCCTGATCGACCGCGATTCGGTCCTCGACCGCCTCGGTGAGATCACCGCGCCCGCGCTCGTACTGCGCGGCGAGCACGACCACAACAGCACCGCCGACAAATGCGCGGCGCTGGCGACCGGATTGCCCGGAGCCCGCGGTGTGCGCACGGTGGCCGGGGCGGGTCACGGCTGCGCCCTGACCCATCCCGAGCAGGTCGCCGCCGCACTGATCGAGCTGGTGACCGCGTGCGCGCCGGACCTCACGGCGCCGGTCGCCGTCGCCGGGATCTAGCCGGCGACGGGCGACCCGTCAGGTCCGCGAACGCCCAGGTAGTACTGGATGCGGCCCGGGTAGGCGACGGAATCGAGCCGGAACAGCTGGACGTCGATGGTGTAGTACTCGCCGGTGTCCAGATCGCACAGCCGCATCGCGGTGTGCTCGCGACCGTAGACGGTGTCGCCGTCGTCCCAGATCCGCCGGAAGTCGTGGTACTGCGCCAGTTCGTCGAGCAGGTCCGCGGCCCAGTCACCGCCGCCCTGCTGTCCGATCAGACCGCGCAGCCAGTGCACGGTCAGCGACGACTCCTTCTCCCACTCCACCATGACCTTGCGCGAGAGCGGATTGCCGAAGAACCAGCGCAGGATGTTCACATCCTCGACCAGCCCGGGAAAGGCGCGATGGTAGGACTCGTTGCCCGCCAGCACATTCCAGCGCGTATCGACATAGGCCGCCAGGTTCGGCTCCTGCAGCGCCAGGGTGCGGCGCATCTCGGCATTGATCTCGGCGCGTAGGTCCTCGACCGACGGATTGCCCACGGCGGACAGACCCGCCAGGTCGAGCAGATGCCTGCGCTCGATATCGGTCACCGGCTCGATGCGGTCGAGATAGCGCACGAGCGCCTCGACCACGGCCTGCGTGGGGCGGTCCCGGTCGCCGCTCTCCAGATGGGTGATGTAACTCGAGCTGACACCGGCCGCGAAGGCCAGCTTTTCCCGGGAAATCCGCCGATCGTCGCGTAGGCGCCGCAGCAACCCGCCGAGCGTCGGCGGCCTCGGTGGACCAGCCGGACCGCCGGACGATGTCTTCGGTAGCACCGCAACCCTCCCTGTCTGCACCGCCTCATCCTGGATGAGGTTTCAACATCGAACCAATCGCCGAACGGAAAAGTTGCCGTTTCTTTATATTGACGCGTTAAGCCTTGGGTAGTTACCGACCGGCAACTCCGTGCGACAGGTAGGCGCCCCACCCTCGCGCCGACTCGACGGCCGCGTCGAATTCCGGCATGTTCGCGCAGGCCGAACTGTGCGGGCCGTCACATCCGCCCTGTTCAGCGGGCCTCTCAGGCGTGTAAACAAATGTAAACCGCCCGAGAAGCGGCGGTTTCGGAAGCATCACCGCATACTCCGCGCCATGCTCCCCGCCGACACCGTCGCGGCTGCTCGGAGCCTGTTCACCCTGGTCGGACCCGATTCGCGGGTTAGGCCGCGCGCCGGGTCCATGACCACGAGATTGCGCCGACCTCACAGCTCACCGAGCGTCAAGGGAGGTTGTGAAAAGTTCGTTTTGCCGGAGCAGTACGCCTCTTTACAGTTGCCATCTAACAGCCCGAATGCACAGCTCGAAGGGGGCGTCGTGGTTAATTCGCGCACTCATGGTCCGTCGCCCACCGATATCGGCGACACGTTGCTGAACCTGGGTAAATACTTTCAGCGCGGTGAGGTATCGCCGGACAGCCGGTCGGTCTACAAGGTCGGCGGGCGCGATGCCGACGCGTTCTACCGGGACCGCTGGTCACACGACAAGGTGGTGCGCTCCACGCACGGCGTGAACTGCACCGGTTCGTGCTCCTGGAAGATCTACGTCAAGGACGGCGTGATCACCTGGGAGTCCCAGCAGACCGACTACCCGTCGGTGGGCTCGGACAAGCCGGAGTACGAGCCGCGCGGCTGCCCCCGTGGCGCGTCGTTCTCCTGGTACACCTACTCCCCCGCCCGCGTGCGCTACCCGTATGTGCGCGGCACCCTGCTCGACCTGTACCGCAAGGCCAAGGCCGAGCTCAAGGACCCGGTGCTGGCCTGGGAGTCGGTCGTCGAGGACCCGGTCAAGGCCAAGGCCTACAAGACCGCGCGCGGCAAGGGCGGTTTCGTCCGGGCCGAGTGGTGGGAGGCCGCCGAGATCGCCGCCGCCGCGCACGTCTACACGATCAAGCAGTACGGCCCCGACCGGGTGGCCGGCTTCTCGCCGATCCCGGCGATGTCGATGGTCAGCCATGCCACCGGCGCGCGCTTCGTGTCGCTGATCGGCGGCTACATGCTCTCCTTCTACGACTGGTACGCCGACCTGCCGGTGGCATCGCCGCAGGTCTTCGGTGACCAGACCGACGTGCCGGAGTCGGCCGACTGGTTCGACGCGGGCTACCTGATCATGTGGGGCTCCAACGTCCCGGTGACGCGGACGCCCGACGCGCACTACATGACCGAGGCGCGCTACCGCGGCCAGAAGGTCGTCGTGGTCTCCCCGGACTACGCCGACAACACCAAGTTCGCCGACGAGTGGGTGGCCGCGCGCCCCGGCACCGACGCCGCGCTGGCGATGGCCATGGGTCATGTCGTGCTCAAGGAGTTCTTCCTCGAGAAGCAGACTCCGATGTTCCTCGACTACATCAAGTCCTACACCGACCTGCCTTACCTGATCTGTCTCGACGAGGCGGCGGATCAGGACGGCTCCCTGCCAGGGAAGTTCCTCACCGCCGCCGATCTCGGGCAGACCGGTGAGGGTGTCGAGCACAAGCCCGTGCTGCTGGATCAGGCCGGAAACCCGGTGGTGCCCAACGGTTCGCTGGGCCACCGTTTCGGCGAGGACGGCGCGGGCAAGTGGAACCTCGACCTCGAGGGCGTCGACCCGCTGCTCACCCTGCTCGGCCACTCCACCGACGCGCCGGCCACGATCGCCCTGCCGCGCTTCGACACCGATACCGCCGAGACGATCCTGCGTGGCGTCCCGACGAAAATCGTTGCGGGCAAACGCGTCACGACCGTCTTCGACCTGCTGCTCGCGCAGTACGGCCTCGGCCGCGACGGCCTGCCCGGTGAGTGGGCCAAGGGCTACGACGACGCCGACTCGCCCTACACCCCGGCCTGGCAGGAACGCATCACCGGTGTGCCCGCCGTGCAGGCCGCGCGCATCGGCCGCGAATTCGCCGACAACGCCGAGCGTTCCGGCGGCCGCTCGATGATCCTGATGGGCGCGGGCACCAACCACTGGTTCCACTCCGATCAGATCTACCGCGCCTTCTTCACCCTGACGCTGCTGACCGGCTGCCAGGGCAAGAACGGCGGCGGCTGGGCCCATTACGTCGGCCAGGAGAAGTGCCGTCCCGTCACCGGCTGGGCGACACTGGCTTCCGCCTCGGACTGGCAGCGCCCGCCGCGTCAGATGCAGGGCACCGTGTTCTGGTACCTGACCAACGACCAGTGGCGCTACGACCCGTTCACCTCCGACTCGTTCGCCTCGCCGCTGGGCAAGGGCAAGTTCGCGGGCCGCACCGCCGCCGACAATATCGCCCTGGCCAGCAGGCTCGGCTGGATGCCGAGCTACCCGACGTTCAACCGCAATCCCCTCGACCTGAGCGACGAGGCCGCGGCGGCGGGCGCTACGCCGGCGGAACACGTTGTCTCCCAGCTCAAGTCCGGCGACCTGCGCTTCGCCTGCGAGGACCCCGACGCACCGGAGAACTTCCCCCGCGTGCTCACGGTGTGGCGGGCCAACCTGCTCGGCTCCTCCGGTAAGGGCAACGAGTACTTCCAGAAGCACCTGCTCGGCTGCGGCTCCAACCTGCAGACCACCGACGCCAACGGCGTCCGGCCGCAGGAACTGGAATGGCGCGAGGAAGGCGCCGAGGGCAAGCTGGATCTGCTGCTCGCCCTGGACTTCCGCATGACCAGCACCACCCTGTTCGCCGATATCGTGCTGCCCGCCGCCACCTGGTACGAGAAGCACGACCTGTCCTCCACCGACATGCACCCGTTCGTGCACGCCTTCTCCCCCGCCATCTCCCCGCCGTGGGAGGCCAAGACCGACTTCGACGCGTTCCACCGGATCGCGCGCGGTTTCTCCTGGCTGGCCGAGAAGCACCTGGGCACCCGCAAGGACATCGTCGCGGTGCCGTTGCAGCACGACTCGCCCGACGCGCTGGCGCAGGCCGGCGGCAAGGTGCTGGACTGGAAAGCCGGTGAGTGCGAGCCGATTCCGGGCAAGACCATGCCCAAGATCGTCGAGATCGAGCGCGACTACACCAAGATCGCGGAGAAGCTCGCGGCACTGGGTCCGCTGGTCGACACCCTCGGCGTGACCACCAAGGGCATCACGACCTACCCGGACAAAGAGGTGGAATACCTCGCGGGCAAGAACGGCACCGTCGTCTCCGGCGTCGCCGCCGGGCGCCCCTCGCTGGCCAAGGACACCTTCGCCGCCGAGACCATCCTGGCGCTGTCGGGCACCACCAACGGCCGCCTCGCGGTCGAGGGCTTCCACGAGCTCGAGCGCCGCACCGGCACCAAGCTGGCCGACCTCGCCGCAGAGGCCGAGGGCAAGCAGATCACCTTCGCCGACACCCAGGCCCGTCCGGTCCCGGTGATCACCTCGCCGGAATGGTCGGGCAGTGAGAGCGGCGGGCGCCGGTACTCGCCGTTCACCATCAATGTCGAGCGGCTCAAGCCGTGGCACACCCTCACCGGGCGCCAGCACTTCTACCTCGACCACGACTGGATGATCGAACTCGGCGAGCAGCTGCCGATCTTCCGGCCGCCGCTGGACATGACCGCGCTGTTCGCCGAGCCGAGCATCGGCAATGTGAGCGGCAGCGGCGTCACCGTGCGCTACCTGACCCCGCACTCGAAGTGGTCCATCCACTCCGCCTACCAGGACAACCTGCACATGCTGACGCTCTCGCGCGGCGGTCAGACGATCTGGATGTCGGACCGGGACGCGGCCAAGATCGGTGTCGCCGACAACGATTGGATCGAGGCCGTCAACCGCAACGGCATCGTCGTCGCCCGCGCGATCGTCTCGCACCGCATGCCGGAGGGCACGGTCTTCATGTACCACGCGCAGGACCGCGCCGTTGACGTGCCGCGCATCGAGGGCACCGAGCAGACCACCAAGGAATCCAAGGGCAAGCGCGGCGGTATCCACAACGCGCTCACCCGGGTGCTGATCAAGCCGTCGCATCTGATCGGCGGCTACGCCCAGCAGTCCTTCGCCCTGAACTACCACGGGCCCACCGGAAACCAGCGTGACGAAGTGACCACGATCCGTCGCCGTAACCAGAACGTGGAGTACTGACATGACGCGACGAAGTGACCACGCTGTATCCAATGGCCGCAACCAGAACGTGGAGTACTGACATGCGCGTAATGGCTCAGCTCGCCATGGTCATGAACCTGGACAAGTGCATCGGCTGTCACACCTGCTCGGTGACCTGCAAGCAGGCATGGACCAACCGCGGTGGCACCGAGTACGTCTGGTTCAACAATGTGGAAACCCGTCCTGGACAGGGTTATCCGCGCCAGTACCAGGATCAGGAGAAGTGGAAGGGCGGCTGGACGCTCAACAAGCGTGGCAAGCTGTCGCTCAAGTCGGGCTCGCGGTTCAAGCGCCTGATGAACATCTTCGCCAACCCGGATCTGCCCACGGTCGAGGACTACTACGAGCCGTGGAGCTACGACTACGACAACCTGCTGGCGTCCCCGCCCACCGACACCACGCCGGTCGCGCGGCCGAAGTCGCTGATCACCGGCGAGGACACCAAGGTCACCTGGGGCGCGAACTGGGACGACGACCTCGGTTCGGGTCCCGAAGCGGTCGGCAAGGATCCCTTGCTCGGCAAGCTCGAGGACAAGGTGAAACTGGAGTTCGAAGAGACCTTCATGTTCTACCTGCCGCGCATCTGCGAGCACTGCCTGAACCCGTCGTGTGCCGCGTCGTGCCCGTCGGGCGCGATCTACAAGCGCGAAGAGGACGGCATCGTCCTGGTCGACCAGGACAAGTGCCGTGGCTGGCGCCAGTGCATCACCGGCTGCCCGTACAAGAAGATCTACTTCAACCACAAGACGGGCAAGGCGGAGAAGTGCACCTTCTGCTACCCGCGCGTGGAGGTCGGCATCCCGACCGTGTGCTCGGAGACCTGTGTCGGCCGGCTGCGCTACATCGGCGTGATGCTCTACGACGCCGACGCGGTGCTCGAGGCGGCGTCGGTCACCGATGACAAGGACCTCTACCCGTCGCAGCTGGGTGTGTTCCTCAACCCGCACGACCCGCGGGTGATCGCCGAGGCCGAGAAGGCCGGTATCTCGCCGGAATGGATTCAGGCCGCACAGGATTCGCCGGTCTACAAGCTGATCGTGGACTACCAGCTGGCGCTGCCGCTGCATCCGGAATACCGCACCATGCCGATGGTCTGGTACGTGCCGCCGCTGTCGCCGGTGGTGGACGTGCTCAGCGAGACCGGCCACGACGGCGAGGACGCGGGCAACCTGTTCGGCGCCATCGACGCGCTGCGCATCCCGATCGAATACCTGGCCGAGCTGTTCACCGCAGGCGAGATCGGGCCGGTGCGCGCCTCGCTGCAGCGGCTGGCCGGAATGCGGGCGTTCATGCGGTCGGTCAATCTCGGTGAGGAGCCCGAGCCCGGTATCGCGCCGTCGATCGGGCTCGAGCCCGAGGAGATCGAGGCCATGTACCGGCTGCTCGCGATCGCCAAGTACGAGCACCGCTACGTGATCCCCTCCGGCGCGACTTCCCGTGCGCACGAACTGGATTCACTGGCCACGGGGTGCAGCCTCGACACCGACGGCGGACCGGGCATGACCGCGTTCGACCAGGTCGTGGAGAAGTTCTCGCTCGCCGACACCAATCAGGCAGCGCCCGAGGAGAAGTCGGGCCGGATCAACCTGCTCAACTGGGACGGTCGCAGCACCTCCGGGCTCGTGCCGGGCACCGACAAGACTGCCCCCGCAGCGAACGGCAACGGCGCCGCCGCTGGGAGCAACGGCAACGGCAGCAACGGCGCTGCCGTGGCCGACTCCACGGTCAGCGGCGTGGCGCCATGAGTCTGCTCTCGATCCGCAAGCGACCGCAGCCGGTCACCGCCATGGCCGAGCGTGACCGGCGCGTGGTCTGGCGGCTGGCCGCGCTGCTGCTCGACTATCCCGGCGAGAAGACCCTGGCCCTGCTGGACCAGATGTCGGCCGCCGCAGCGGAATTGCCCGCCGAGGTGCGCGCGCACTTCGACGCGGTGCTCGCCTATCTGCGCGACACCCCGTCGATCGAGGTGGCCCAGAGCTACGTCGAGACCTTCGACATGCGCCGCCGCGCGAGCCTGCACCTGACCTTCTATGCCTTCGGCGACACCCGCAAGCGCGGCATGGCGCTGCTGCGGTTCAAGCACGCCTACCGCCAGGCCGGTGTGGAGCTCGGTGACGAGGAACTGCCCGACCACCTGCCGGTGCTGCTGGAATTCGCCGCCACCGTCGACCCGATCGGCGGCGAGCGCCTGCTCGGCGAGCACGTTCCGGTCATGGAGCTGCTGCGACTGTCGCTGGGCGACAACAACTCTCCCTACAGTGGCGTGCTCGCGGCGGTGCTGACCACGCTGCCGCCGGTGACCACCGCCGATCGGCGCCGCATCGCCGAACTCGCCGCGCAGGGCCCGCCCGAGGAGGAAGTCGGGCTGGAACCCTTCGCCATGGACCCCTCGTTGTTCGACGCCACGGAAGGCCGCCGATGAACGCCACCATCCCGCTCCCCGAAGGCCTGTGGCTGATCCTGCCCTACATCGCCGCCACATCCTTCGTACTCGGCCATGTCTGGCGCTACCGGTTCGACCAGTTCGGCTGGACCACCCGCTCCTCGCAGATCTACGAGTCCAAGCTGCTGCAGCTGGGCAGCCCGCTGTTCCACTTCGGCATGCTCGGCGTGTTCGGCGGCCACGTGATGGGTCTGCTGATCCCCGAGTCGTGGACCGCCGCGATCGGCATCTCCGAGCACGCGTATCACCTCCTCGCGGTCGGCGCGGGTTCCGTCGCGGGCCTGATGGTCGTGGCGGGTGTCGCCATCCTGTGCTACCGCCGCCTCGTCATCCCCGCCGTGCGCAAGAACACCAGCCGCAACGACGTCATGATGTACACGCTGCTCACGCTGGCCCTGGTCACCGGCCTGCTCAACACCTGGGGCTCCAACCTGCTGTGGGGCACCTACAACTACCGCACCACCGTCTCCCCCTGGTTCCGCAGCCTGTTCTCGATCAACCCGGAGCCCGGCCTCATGGTCGGCGTCCCGTGGACCTTCCAGCTGCACGGCCTGGTCGTGCTGGCGCTGGTCTTCGCCTGGCCCTACACCCGCCTCGTCCACATGTTCAGCGCCCCGATCGGCTACCTGACCCGCCCGTACATCGTCTACCGGCGCAAGGAAGTCGACACCAAGGACAAGACCCGCTTCGCCAAGGCGTGGGACGCACCGGTCACCCCTGACCGCTGGTAGTTCGCGCGCGATCTCGCCCTCGACGGCGCCCTCCGATCCGACTCGGTGGGCGCCGTCGTCGTTTCTGTTGTCCACTGAGCGGACCTCCCCCATTGCCGAGCGAACTGTAACGTGTTTCACTTTTGCGCATGAGCGATGTTCTCGCGCCCGCTGTCCTCGGTCCGCTCACCCTGCGGAATCGGGTGATCAAGGCGGCCACGTTCGAAGGGCGGACGCCGGATGCACTGGCGACCGACGAGTTGGTCGAGTTCCATCGCGAGGTGGCCGCGGGCGGGGTCGGGATGACGACCGTCGCGTACTGCGCGGTGGCCCCTGGTGGGCGCACCGATCGGCATCAGATCTGGATGCGCGAGGAGGCGGTGCCGGGATTGCGCCGGCTCACCGATGCCGTGCACGCGGAGGGCGCGGCGGTCAGCGCGCAGCTGGGGCATGCCGGGCCGGTGGCGAACGCGAAGTCCAACCAGGCGCCGGCGCTGGCGCCGAGCCGGATGTTCAATCCGCTCGGGATGCGGTTCACCAAGGTTCCCGACGCACTGGGGATCGCCGAGGTCGTCGCGGCGCACGCCCGGGCGGCGCGATTCGCGCGCGAGTCCGGGTTCGACGCGGTCGAGGTGCACCTCGGGCACAACTATCTGGCGAGCTCGTTCCTGAGCCCGATGCTCAATCGCCGCAAGGACGACTACGGTGGCTCGCTGGTCAATCGGGCGCGGATGGCCAGGGAACTGGTGCGGGCCGTGCGCGACGCGGTCGGTGACACCATGGCGGTGACGGCCAAGCTCACCATGGAAGACGGTGTGCGGGGCGGATTCTCGATCGAGGAGTCGCTCCAGGTCGCGACCTGGCTGCAGGACGACGGTGCGATCGACGCGCTCGAGCTCACCGCGGGCAGTTCGCTGCTCAATCCGATGGCCATCTTCCGTGGCGACGCGCCGCGCAAGAACTTCGCGAAGACCCTGCCGATACCGGTGCGCTGGGGTTTCCAGGTGGTCGGCAAGCAGTTCCTGCGCGAATACCCCTATCGCCCCGCCTATCTCGCGGAGAAGGCTCAGCGATTCCGGCAGGAACTGACCCTGCCGCTGATCCTGCTCGGCGGGATCACCGACCGCCCCACCGCCCAGCAGGCCATCGACGACGGTTTCGACTTCGTCGCCATGGGCCGCGCGCTCCTGCGCGAACCGGACCTGATCCGGCGCTGGCAGACGAACCCCGCCACGACCTCCCTGTGCACCCACTGCAACGAGTGCATGCCCACCATCTACAGCACCACCCGATGCGTCCTGCGCACCGACGCACCCGCCTGAGCCGGTCGGCTGCTCACGGCGAGGCGGGGCCGAGGGCCTTCCGGACGGAGTCGAACCAGGCCTGGGTGTCGACGAGGCCCTTCTCGTTGTCCTTGCGGCCGCCGACGAAGCCGAACAGGTCGGCGGCGAAGCGGCTGAGCACTGTCGCGTCGTTCTCGTCGAGTTCGGTGAGGACCTCGGTGTCGCCGAGCAGGTAGGCGACCACCGCGACCTGGCCAGCGGGCCACTGCGCGCGGTGGTCGTCCCAGCCGTCGGCTCGTACGGCGCGGGCTTTGGCCAGCAGGTCCTCGCGCAGCGCGTCACGATCGGCGTCGCTGGGACGGCGCGGCTTGCCCCAGGTGATCCGTTTCGCGTCCGACATGTCGAATCCTCTCGCTGGCGTGACCTGGACTTGCCACGACTGTCCCAGATCGCGATTCCCGCACCGCCCACCGCCCCGCCCGACAGGCGATTATCCGGCGCGCAGGAACCGGCCGGTGCGCTCGGCGCCGAGCACGGGATCCTCGACTCCCGCGCCGAACACGTACCGCCCGCCGACGAACACCGCTGTGACGGTCTCGTCGTTGCGGTTGACCATGCGCGGGAGATTGTCGAACTCCGGAATCGGGTTCTCCGCGTAGGCGTCGAGGGTGTCGTCGAGGTGGGCCGGGTCGATGACGACGGCGTCGGCACGGTCACCGACACGCAGGTGACCGGCGTCGATGCCGTACCAGTCGGCGAGTTCACCGGTGATCCGGTGCACCGCGTGCTCGATCGTCATGAACGGGGTACCGGCGCGTTCGGCGTCGGCGACCCGCCGCAGCAGGCGCAGGCCGAAGTTGTAGAAGGCCATATTGCGCAGGTGCGCACCGGCATCGGAGAAGCCGAGCTGGACGCCGGGATCGGCGGCGAGGACGTTGAGCACCTCGGGCCGATGATTGGAGATGGTGGTGCGCCAGCGCAGTTTCGCGCCGTGCTCGACGACCAGGTCGAGGAAGGCGTCGACCGGGTGCAGACCGCCCCGGTCGAGGCCGACCTGGCCGAAGGTCTTGCCGATCACGGTGGGGTCGGGGCATGCGACGATGTCGGCGTCGAAGAAGTCGCGGTGCCACACGCGCGGGCCGTACTTCTGGTCGTAGTCCTTGCGGAACGCGCGCCGGTACCGCTCGTCCTGCATGAGGTGACGCTGCTCGTCGATGTGGTTCGCCAGGTGCAGAGCCGCGGCGCCGGAACCGAATTCCTCGAAGATCGGCAGGTCGATGCCGTCGGAGTAGACCTCGAACGGCACCGGCAGATGCTGCCAGCGGAAATCGCCCCGCAGGGCGTTGACGGCGCGGGCCAGCAGCGGAAATACCTTGGCCACACCGGGAATCGCCTTGATGTCGGCCGCGGAGAGCAGACTCACCTTGAGCGGCTGACGCCACAGGCCGATGCTGCTCGCCGCCATCGCGATCATCGTGTCGGCCCGGTTGACGTCGGGCCCGCCCTGGAGCGCGCGACCGCGCGTGCGCAGGATCGTGGTGAGCGTGCGGCGTTCGGCCCTGGTCGAATACGTCGACGGCAGGGTGCGGGACCGGCACAGCTCACCGTCGAGCTTGTCGAACAGCAGCCGCTGCGAGGACATGCCGACGAACCCGGCGTCGAGCGCCTCCGTGAGTTTGCCCGCCATCGCGGCGAGTTCGGCCGCTGTGGGCGCGACGTCCTTGCGGGTGGCCCGGTCCAGGCCCATCACCGCGGACCTGATGTCGGAGTGCCCGATGAAGCAGGCCACGTTGGGACCAAGTGGCAGCGCGTCCAGCGCGGCGGCGTACTCGGCCGCGGAGTGCCAGCTCTTGGACTCCTCGATCGCGCGAACGACGTGGGCGCGGGGAATCGCCTCGACGCGACCGAACAGGTCACCGGCGATCTCCCCGTCGACATGCACGGTCGACAGCGAGCAGGAACCGAGCAGCACGGTCGTGACGCCGTGGCGCACCGATTCCGACAGCGACGGGTCGAGCAGCACCTCGACGTCGTAGTGGGTGTGGATGTCGACCATGCCCGGCACGACCCATTTGCCCGTGGCATCGACGACCCGGGGGCAGCCGGTCTCGTCGAGCGGTGTCGCCGAGATCTCGGCGACCTTGCCGTCCTTGATGCCGAGATGACGAATCGCGGAGGGCGCGCCGGTGCCGTCGAACCAGCGGCCGCCGGTAATGATGCTGTCGAACATTTTTCACCCCTTACAGCGCGAGATCGCGCCGTGTGACCTTTCCTGTCGCGTTGCGCGGCAGAGCATCTGATGTGATCCGCCAGCGGACGGGCACCTTGAAGTACGCGAGCCGGGCAGCGACGAAGGCCCGCAGTTCCTCGGGGTCCACCGTGCCCTGCTCGGCGACCACCACGGCCGCCACTTCCTGGCCGAGATCGGGATGCGCGACCCCGAACACCGCGCATTCGGCGACCGCGGGGTGCTCGCACAGCACGTTCTCGATCTCGGTGGGGTACACGTTCTCCCCGCCGCGCAGGATCAGATCGGTACGCCTGCCCGACACGGTGAGCCTGCCGTCGCGCAGTGTGCCGAAATCGCCGGAGCGCAACCAGCGTTCGTCGTCGATGGCGGACTTGGTGGCAGCCTCGTCGTTCCAGTAGCCGAGCATCACGTAGGGGCTGCGGATGCAGATCTCGCCTTCCTCGCCGTCCGGGACCGCGTTGCCATCGGCGTCGCGGATCTCCACTGCCACACCGAAGATCGGCTTGCCGACCGAAGCGTCGTCGGCGACCAGGTCCAGCGGGGTGGCGACCGTCGCCGCGGTGCCGCTCTCGGTGAGTCCGTAGCTGGTGGTCAGGGCGAACTGCAAGGATGGAATCTTTTCGCGCAGGCTGGCCAACAGCGCGGGCGAGGACGGCGCGGAATTGAGGGAGAGCGCGGCCAGCGAGGACAGATCATGCTGGGCGACATCGTGTTCCAGCAGGCGGGCGGCCATGGTCGGCACCGCGGCCCAGTTGGTGACCCGCTCGCGCTCGACCAGGCTCAGCACCCGGCCGACCTCGAACGCGCCGTGCGGGAACACCGCGGCGGCGCCGGTCAGCAGTCGCGGGACGACGAGGTTGTGCAGGCTGGCGATGTGGAACAGCGGCGCGGTGACCAGGTACCGGCGATCGCTCGGCGCGTCGCTGGGCGGCTGACCGGCGAACGCGGCGAGCATGGCGTCGGTGAAACGGTGATAGTCGCTGATCGCCACCATGTTCCGCTGCGAATGCACAACGCCCTTCGGCCTGCCGCTGGTCCCGCTGGTGTAGAGGATGACGGCCGGGTCGTCTTCGTCGACCGGCGTCGCGGGGATCTCGCCGCCGCCGAACTCGGCGATCAGTGCGGGCAGATCCGTCTCCATGGTGAGCACCGGGATGTCGGTGCCGGGCACCAGCGCGGCCCTTTTCGCGTCCGCGATCAGCACGGTGGGCGTGGTGTGGTCGAGTCCGTAGGCGATCTCCGGCGGCGCCCACCAGGCGTTGTAGCCGACCGGGATCGCGCCGAGGCACTGCGCGGCCCAGAACGCGATCACCCAGTCCGGGCCGTTGGCGGCCAGGATGCCGACGCGGTCGCCCTTGCCGACGCCATGGCGGCGGGCCAGCGCGATGGCCAGCGCGCCCGCGGCCGCGGCGTGTTCGGCGAAGGAGGTCCGGCGGTCCTCGGTGACGAGGTAGTCGCGTTCACCCCAGGTCAGCGAGTGTTCGAGGAGTTCACGCAGGCTGCGGTGGCGCTGCGCCAGCACCGGGATCGGCACACCGAGCACGGGTTCGACGGTCAGCTCGAACGGCGCGCCGGGCGCGGTGAGCCCCGCGGCGACCTTCGCCACGAATTCCTGCGGGTCTACGGCTTCGGACATGGTGTTCTCCATCAGGGAATCAGGACGGCGCGGCCACGGATCGCGCCGGAGTCGAGTCGGTCGAAGGCGGTGCGGGCGTCGGCGAGGTCGAAGCGTTCGATCTCGGCGCGCACCTTGCCCGCGGCGGCCAGGGCCACCGCGTCGAGCAGGTCGGTTCTGGTGCCGCCGTAGGACTTGCGCACCGTGGCGCCCCACGGCAGGCCGGGTCCACCCGCCGGACCGGAGTCGATGCCGGGAACGCCGCCCGCCAGCCCGACCATTCGGTAGGCGCCGTTGGGCGCGACTGTTTCGACGGCGAGTTTCGTGGTGGCGTCGGCACCGACGAAGTCGAATACCGCCTCGGCGCCGCGGCCGCCGGTGAGTTCGAGGATGGTGGCCGCGGTGTCGTCACCGGCGCGCAGCGCGATATCGGCGCCACAGGCGGTGGCGAGGGCCAGCTTGTCGGCATCCACGTCGACGGCGATGACCCGGGTCTCCGTCATCGCCTTCAGCAGTTGCACCGCCACGTGCCCCAGGCCGCCGATGCCGATGGCGACCGCGGTGGCGCCCGGCCACAGCTGATCCAGCGTGCCGCGGATGGCGTGCATCGGGGTGAGCGCCGCGTCGGCCAGCGGCGCGGCCTGCGCGAAGTCCATGTCGCCGATGGGCACGAAGGAACGCGCGGGAATCCGGACGTATTCGGCCATACCGCCGTCCGGGCCGAGCCCTGGGCACGGCGGCATGGCCGTGCGCCCTGCGGCCAGGCAGACATTCTCGTTGCCGCGCAGGCACTCCCGGCATTCACCGCACGACCAGCACAGGTACACGATCCCGCGTTCGCCGGCATGGCGCCCGGCCACCTGCGCGCCGACCGCCTCGATCGTGCCCGCGATCTCGTGGCCCAGAGTGAGTGGCTTCTCGCTCATCGGGAACGGCAGGCTCAGCACGAACGAGTCCGAGTGGCAGATCCCGGCCGCGCCGACCCGCAACAGCAGATCGTCCGGGCCGATGTCGGGCACGGGCACCGTCCGCAATTCCAGGGTGCCCGGCGCGGTCAGCTGCATCGCACGCATGGTCATCGGGCCGCTCCGTCGAAGGTGGCCTTCAGGTACCGGTCGCAGCGGTCGGAGCCGATCAAGCCCGTCGCCATCCGGTTCATGGTGTAAGCGAAGGTGATCCGGCGATCCAGGTCGTTGACGACCATCGAGCCGCCGTAGCCCGCCCACCAGCAGACCCGACCGTCGGGGATGTGCGGGAAGGTCTGCGGGCGCGGCAAGCCGTAGCCGATGCCGAACCGCAGCGGGGTCAGCAGGGCCAGGTCGATGCCGTCGGCCTGCTCACGGAAGATCAGGTCGATGGTGGCGGGTGACAGGAACCGCCTGCCGCCGAGCTCGCCGCCGTTGGCGATCAGCGACTGGATCCGGGACACCGAGCGCGCGTTGCCGTGTCCGTTGGTCCCGCCGATCTCGGCCTGGCGCCAGGCCGGTGTCGCGGTCTCGGCGACCTCGAGCCACGGACTGGTGAGCGTCTTGATGAGCACGCTGTCCTGGTCCAGGGTCGACAGGTCGAACTCGGGCAGTTCCGGCGGGACCAGGGTGGCGATCCGGTCGGCGTGCTCGGGTCCGGTGCCGATGTGGAAATCGGCGCCGAGCGGGCCCGCCAGTTCCTCGGCGAAGAACCGGCCGAGCGAACGACCGGTGATGCGGCGCACCAGTTCACCGATCAGGTGTCCGTAGTTGATGGCGTGATAGCCCGAGGCGGTACCCGGCTCCCACCAGGGCGCCTGGGTCGCGAGCCGGGCCGCGGCTTCCTCGTGGTCGTAGATGTCGGACAGCGCGATCGGCTTGTCCCAGCCGGAGACGCCCGAGGTGTGCGAGAGCAGCTGCCTGACCAGGATGTCCGCCTTGCCGTTGGCCGCGAACTCGGGCCAGTAGCCTGCCACGCGCTGGTCGACGTCGAGGTCGCCGCGGTCGACCAGCAGCAGGGCGCACAGCGCCGTCATCGTCTTGGTGACCGAGAAGACGTTGACCAGGGTGTCGGCGCCCCACCGCGTGGCTTTCGCCGGATCGGCGTACCCGCCCCACAGATCGAGCACCGGATCGCCGTCGACGGTGACGCACAGCGCCGCGCCGAGTTCGGCGCCGGAGGCGAGTTGTTCGTCGAATGCCGCACGCACACCGGCGAATTCGTCCAGACAGAAGCCAGAGGAGGTTCCGCTCATCACACCGCCCCCGCCGTCGCGCGCGCGGGCACCGGCAGGCTGTTGCCCGTGGCGGCGGCCCGTTTCGCACCCCGTTCCAGCTCCTTGGTCAGCGAGCGCACGTACGGCTCGAACTCGGTCTGGATGGTGTGGCGCGGCGAATCGTAATAGCGCCCGGCACGTTTGGCCTCCTGCTCGCCGAGCACCTGCTCCATCTGCTCGCGCGGGGGCAGGTGATAGCGGCCGGCCAGGTAGGCGGCGACCAGCTTGCTCTGCTGCTCGGCGAAGTTGACCAGCGTCGGCATCGGCTGGGCCAGGCCGAGATAGAACAGGTTGTCCACGCCGGGCTGCACCATCATCTGGTACAGCGGGAACCGGTTGGCCGCGTCGGGCACCAGCGCCGGGTCGGTGAAGAACGGGAAGCTGATGTGGTAGCCGGTGGCGCACACGATCACGTCGACCCGCTCGCTGCTGCCGTCGGCGAAATGCACTGTGTCGCCGTCCAACCGGGTGATCGCGGGCTTGCACTCCACGTCACCGCAGCCCGCCCGGTGCAGGAACTCCTCGCTCGCCGAGGGATGCGCTTCGAACGGCTCGTGATCGGGCGCGGGCAGGCCGTAGTTCCGCATGTCGCCGCGGTTCTTCCGCACGAATCGCTGCTTGAGCTTGAGCGCGACCTTCGGGGGAATCCAGGAGGGCATCGAACGACGGTCACCCACTTGGCCGTTCACGTATTTGGGCAGCACCCAGACACCGCGCCGGGCCGAGACGAACAGCTTCGAGGCGAGGAAACGCTGGGACAGTTCGGAAGCGATGTCGAGGCCCGAGTTGCCCATGCCGACCACCACGATCCGCTTGCCGCGCATATCGATCGGGTCGAACGGATCGTTGTAGGCGTGGCTGTGCATCAGCACACCGTCGAATTCGCCGGGATAGTCGGGGAATCGGGGGTTCCAGTGATGGCCGTTGCAGACGATCAGCGCGTCGTAGACCTCGGTGCCGCCCGCCGCGGTCGTCACCCGCCACAGGCCTGCGTCATCACGCTCGGCCGCGGTGACCAGGCTGTTGAACTTGATCCGGTCGCGCAACCCGAAGTGGTCGACGTAGTCCTTGAAGTACCGCAGCAGCTGGGAATGGTGCGGAAAGTGCGGCCATTCCTCGGGTGCGGGGAAGTCCTCGAATTGCAGGCGGTACTTCGAGGTGTCGATATGCAGGCTCTGGTAGCAGGCCGACATCCCGTTGGGGTTCTTGTAGTACCAATTGCCGCCCACCTCGTCGGAGGCTTCGTAGCAGTCGAACGGAATGCCGTACTCGGCAAGCCGTTTGGCGACGGTGATACCCGAAGGTCCGGCGCCGATGACGCACACCCTGGGCAATTCGCGTGTATCCATGCACAACTCCTGAGCGGCCGCGGTCGCCGATGACCATGCCGCGTGACGTGGAACACACGATAGCGCTTCGCTGGACATCATGTCTAGTGAATGAGCGGATCGTCTAGGATGGGCGCATGACGTCCGAACCCGCCCGCCGTGGATCCTTGCGTGAGGAGCAGAAACGCCTCACCAAGGCCAGGATCGTCGAGACCGCGCGCACCCTGTTCGAGACCCAGGGCTATTCCGCTGTCCGCGTCGACGACATCGCCGCCGCCGTCGGATGCAGCAGGGCGACGTTCTATCTGCACTTCACCAGCAAGGGCGAGGTGCTGCGGGCGATCGCCAACGAGGGGACGCTGACCAGTGTCCGGGAGTTCTACGCCGACCTCGACCGGGTGCTCACCACCGGTTCCCGGGCGGCGTTCGAGGAGTGGATGACCCGGGCGATCTACTGGTTTCTGGTGAACAAGGACATGCTCCCGGCATGGGACGAGGCCACCGCGGTCGAACCGGAGTTCCGCGCGGTAGCGCGCGAGGGCATCATGACACTGGCCGACAGCATGCCCGCTTACCTCGCCCGCTGGCCCGAACACCGCCGCGACGAGGCGCGGCTGCGGATCGAACTGCTGGTCGCCCAGCTCGAGCGGTTCTTCACCCGGTGGGCCATGCAGGGCACCATCGACGTCACCACCGACAAGGCCGCCACGGTCCTCACCGATGTCTGGTTTCCGGCGCTGCAAGCACCCGCCGACTAGCTCGTCGGCCAGCCACCGTTGCGTTTGCGCTGCTCGGCAGCCTTGTCGTCGTCACCGGCGAGGTGCTGGATCCCGAGCTTCTCGGCGAACAGATGACGCTGGGTGATCCAGCCGAGCACCGAAAGGCCGATCCAGGCCAGGGTCGAGGTGACCTGCTGCCAACCGGTCTCCGGTTCGCGCAGGAACGCCAGCGAATCGCTCATCCGGCCCAGGCCGCTGAGCAGCATACTGGCGCCGCCGATCGAAGTCAGCCACAGCAGTGCGCGGGCACGGAACTTCTCGGCGAGGAACGCGCCGGCCACGCCCATCGCCAGCGCGACGATCATGCTCAGCGCGACGTTCTTGTCGCCGGGCTGCAGGACGGTCGCCAGCTTCGTGCCGATCATCGCGCCGGCGAGGCCGCCGATGAAGTACGAGGCGAAGCGGAACACCAGCGAAGTCACCACCCACGCCGAGATCGCGCCGATCAGCCCGATCAGCACCAGCCACCAGAACGTGGCATTGAACAGGTCGGCGATCAGCCAGCCGAGGCCGAACCCGATCGCCAGGACGCCCAGGTTCACCGACCTGATGCCGTAGAAGCACAGCAGTGCGCCGACCACCGCCACCACGATGCCGTTCATAAGGCATTCCTTTCGACACCTCCACGCTAGAGCGCGGGCGGCGGCGCCGGTTCACCCGATTCGGGTGAGGCGTGGGTGGCCGGATCGGCGCACGATCACGCCATGGGATCAACAGCTGCTCTGGGACCGGTCGATTTCCTCGTCCTCACCTTTCCCGGCACCGCCGTCGACGAGGCAGTCGCCGACGCACTAGGCGAGGTCGTCGGGAAAGGCCTGGTGACCCTGCTGGATCTGATCGTGCTGACCATGGACGCCGCGGGGACGGTCACCGAATCCGAGGTCGACGACGATCTGGCCGAGGTGGGTCTCACCGGCCTGACCGCGGCCGACATCGACCTGGTCAGCGACGCCGATGTGGAGGTCGTGCGCGGGTCGATGGCGCCGGGCAGCACGGCGGTGATCCTCGTCTTCGAACAGACCTGGGCGACGCGGCTGGCCTCGGCGGTGCGCGGCGCCGAGGGCGAGGTCGCGTTGCACGTGCCGATACCGCGCGATGTCGTCGAGTCCGCGGTGTCCGCCGCGGCGACGGGCTAGGAGGAAGCGACATGCCACTACGACAGGGCCGCATGGGGCGGCCTGGACTTCTGGGCACGATGGCCCGGACCGCGGTCATCGCAGGCACAGCCACCGCCACGTCCAACGCGATGAACAATCGTGCGCGCAGACGCTCGGCCGAGCAGCAGGCCTATGCCGATCAGGAGGCCGCCGCCCAGCAGCAGGCCTACGCGCAACAGCAGGCGGCCTATGCGCCGCCACCGCCCGCACCCGCCGCCGCCCCGCCGGTCGATCTGGTCGAAAAGTTGAAGCAACTGAGCGAATTGCATTCGGCTGGCGCGCTCTCCGATGCCGAATTCGCCGCGGCCAAGAATCAGCTGCTCGGCTGAGAACTCCCGGACGAAGCGCCCCTGTCTCGTCGACCGGGGGCGCTCATCGGGACCAGCGTCAGGGCGTCACGATGGCGAAGTCGGGGTCGGGGTCGTCCAGGTAGCCGACCAGTTCGGCCAGTGTGGTCGGGTCGCCGTCGATCGTGACGCGGCCGTCGACGATCAGCCGGCCCAGGTCCGCGCCGCCGATCAGGATGGCGTGTAGGTCCGCTTCGGTGAGGGTGAAGGTCGCGTCGGCGGGTCCGGCATCGCCCTCGACGTCGAAATGCACGAGTACGCCGTTGCGGAGCTGGGTGCGGTGGACGGTTCCGGTGTCCGCGAACTTCCAGTCGAGGACGATGGTGGCCGACCAGGCGCGCGGACCGTCGACGCGCAACGCGATCGCGTCGAAGAGCTGCTCGACCGACAGCGCAGCGCCGATATCCGACGACGCGCTCACCGTCGGGGTACCGACGCTTCCGTTGCGCAACTCGTAGGCGCCCGTCAGGAAGAAGTTGCGCCAGGTGCCGTTCTCGGAACCGTAGCCGAGCTGTTCGAGCGTGTCGGCCTGCAATGCCTTGGCCTCGGCGTTGTCCGGCTCGGCGAAGATCACGTAGTTCAGTACCTGGGCCACCCAGCGGAAGTCGCCGTCGGCGTAGGACTTTCGGGCCTTGGCGACGACCTCGTCGGCGCCACCCATGAAATCCAGGTGGCGGACCGCGGATTCGACCGGGGTGTGCTGCCACAGGTTCGCCGGATTGCCGTCGAACCAGCCCATGTACCGCTGGTAGATCGCCTTGACGTTGTGGCTGACCGAGCCGTAGTAGCCGTGGGTCGACCACGCGTTCGCCAGGGCTGGCGGCAGCTCGATGGTCTCGGCGATCTCGATGCCGGTGGCGCCCTTGTTGAGTGCCCGCAGGGTCTGGTCGTGCAGGTAGCCGTAGAGGTCGCGCTGGATCGAGAGGTACTCGGTGAGCCGCTCGGTGTCCCAGGTCGGCCAGTGGTGCGAGGCGAACACGACGTCGGAGCGGCCCGCGTAGCGGTTGATCGCCTCGGTGAGATATTTCGACCACACGTGCGGGTCACGCACCAGCGCGCCACGCAGGGTGAGCAGGTTGTGCAAGGTGTGGGTGGCGTTCTCGGCCATGCACAGCGCTCGCCGGTCGGGAAAGTAGAAGTTCATCTCGGCGGGCGCCTCCGTGCCCGGCGTCATCTGGAATTCGATGGCTACCCCGTCGACGGTCACGGCCTGGCCGGTGTGCTCGATGGAGATCGTCGGCGTGATCAGCGTCGGCCGACCGATCGAGGTCGTCGGCCCGAGACCGGCGCCGACCGAACCCAGCGGTCCGGTCGGCAGGGCAGCGCCGTACATGTAGGCCGCCCGGCGGGCCATCGCGGTGCCCGCGTACACGTTCTCCGCCACCGCGTGCTCGGCGAATCCCACCGGCGCGAGGATCGGGCAGCGGCCCGCGTCGACATCGTCTTGCGTGGTCACGCCTTTGACGCCACCGAAGTGGTCGATGTGGGAGTGCGAGTAGATCACCCCGGTCACCGGGCGTTCACCGCGATGCTCGCGGTACATCGCCAGCCCCGCCGCGGCCGTCTCGACCGAGATCAGCGGGTCGATCACGATCACGCCGGTGTCGCCCTCGACCAGGGTCATGTTCGACAGGTCGAGTCCGCGGATCTGGTAGATGCCCTCGGTGATTTCGTACAACCCTTGCATCGCGCACAGTTTCGACTGCCGCCACAGGCTCGGATGCACCGTGGGCGGGCACTCGCCGTCGAGGAAGGCGAACGCGTCGCTGCTCCACACCACGTCCCCCGCGGCATTGCGCACCACTCCCGGAGTCAGCGCGGCGACGAATCCGCGTTCGGCGTCGGCGAAATCCTGGGTGTCGTCGAACGGTAGCGTGCGCGATGCCGTGTCGTTGCCCGCTTCGATGCCGGCCGAGGCATCCTGCTGACTGGTCATCAGATCCCCTTCCCGATGCGGCCGCACGGCTCAGATCAGGCCGACGCGGCGGGCGTTGGTGATGGCCTCGGCGCGGGCGTTGACGCCGAGTTTCTGGTAGATGCCGCGCAGGTGGGTCTTGACGGTGTTCACCGAGACGCCCATGTTCGCGGCGATGGTGGCCGCGGTCATGCCGGAGGGGAGCTGGCGCAGGACCACGAGTTCGGTGTCGGTGAGCTGGGGCGCGTCGGCGGCGGGCGCGCGGTGGGAGCGGACCAGATCGACGAAGGCGTCGAAGCGGCCGAAGCGGCCGCCAAGCCGGTCGAGGACCTCGGCGGCGCCCGGCACATCGAGGAACGGGCGGATCAGCCGTTCCCCGCAGGCCAGCGAGAGCGCCTGCTCGAACGCGTCGTCGACCTTGCGGGGGCGATCGAGGCGATCGGCGGCGACGCCGACCAGCAGCCAGGCCGTGACCAGCGATCGGGTGTTCAGTGGCGGCGGACCGGTGAGCAGGGGCTCGAGCAGCGTCAGCGCCGCGGCGGGTCGATGGGTGTAGACGGCGAGGCCCGCGTCGGCGACGGCCGTCTGCGGCGTCGGACCGAAGACGCGGGTCGCGTGATCGACCAGGTGCTGGGCGTCGGCCCTGGCCTGCAGGCGCAGCAGCAGCCACAGCACGTCGGTGACCAGCGCGCCGATGCCGAGTAGTCCAGGGGCATCGTCGAGCAGCCGGTGCACCTGCTTGCACAGTGCGGTCGCGGCGGCCGCGCGGTCCGGGGCCGCGTCGAACATCAGCACGCCGGCCATGACCGCGGCCTGGCGCACCGGCGCCGGCGCGGTGGCCTCGACCAGCGGCCCGCCGGGCAGGCCTGGCTGTGGCAGCTCGACGGACTCGCCCTGGTGGTAGGCGCCGTAGGCCGCGATCACCCGGGCGAACGCGGCCTCGGGCGAATGGGTGAGGTCGTAGCGATCGGCGCAATCGATCGCGGCGTCGGCCAGCGCGCGCAGCTCACCGACCCGGCACACGTATCCCGCGGCGATGGCGGATGCGGTCCGCGCGCGCACCGCGACGCGACCGAGTCCCGTTTTCTCGGCGTGTACGATCGCGTGCCGTAACGCCGCTGTGCCGCTGTCGATCTCACCGCCCGAGATCTGCGCGGTGCCGCAGTGCAACGCCGCGTAGCAGTCGAGATCGGGCTGGCCGGTCACCGCGGGCAGCGGCCAGCTCATCGAGGCCGAATCACCCACCAGGACGGCGACTCCCGCGCTGACGGCCCGGTCGAGCGCATCGGTCCACCCGACGGGTACCAGCTGCGGGACCTGCGCGGGACCGACGTGGGCGGCTTCGAGATAGACCTCGGCGGTGGCGATTTCGCCCGCCTCCACCGCGACGGCGGCGCGCAGCAGGCGCACGAAGGTGTCCTCGGCCAGCTCGGGCACGTGCTCGAGCGCGGCGAGCAGCAGGTGCCCGGTGCCGTCGAGGACCATCCGCAGGCCCCAATCCCGCAGGAACGGCACCAGGCCGGGCGCACCAGGTTCGGCCAGGACGTGGTCGAGCGCCGGACCCGGCATCGCCGCGGCGCCGAACCACTCGGCGACCCGGCGGTGCACGGCGGGCAGCCGCTCGGCCCTGGTGTGCGTTGCCTCGGCCAGCAGGTACGCGCGCAGCAGCGGGTGGTAGGTGTGCCACAGCTCGCCCGCGTGCGCGACGGTGTGCATGGGGAAGTTGGCGCGCAGCAACTCGTCGATGATCCGTCCCGCGTTCTCCCCCGCCAGCTCCTCTGCCAGCGGCAGGCTGAAGCGGCCGGGAATCGCGGTGACGAGCAGGAATTCGAGGGTGCGGGCGGGCAGCGACTGCATCAGCTCGGCGACGAGGAAATCGGCGACCGCGTGCGAGGGCCTGGCCAGGGTGGTGAGCGCGGTGTCGCGGTCCTCGGCGTTGGCGGCCAGATAGATCGCCGCGATGCGCACCAGCGCGGCCCAGCCGCGCGTGAGGGTGTGCACCATGGCCAGTTCGGCGTCGTCGAGCCTGCAGCCGTGCTGGATGAACAGCTGGGCGATCCGCTCCGGTGACAGCGTCAGTTCGGCGACGCCGATCCGGGTCAGCTTGCCCGCCAATTCCAGCGCGTGCCAGCGCAACGGCGGATCGAACCGGCCCGCGATCAGCACGGTGACCGTCGGGGGCAGGTGGGCGAGCAGGTATTCCAGGCCGGCCAGTTGCAGCGGGTCGGTGAGCAGGTGGGCGTCGTCGATGACCAGAACCACGCGATCGAGGGTGATCGTCATGGCCTCGACCAGGTCGGCCGCCTGGTCGACCGGAGTGCGCAGCGCACCGTCGGCGACGATATCGGCCGACGGGTCGAGGATCTGCGCGATCGCCGGGATCAGGTCACCGCGGTCGGCCAGGCGGTCGGTGACGGTCAGCCAGCCGACCGCGGCCGAGCGCAGGCGCCGCGACCGGGTCACCCAGTCGACCAGGGCGACCGTCTTGCCGCTGCCCGCCGGTCCGGACACCAGCACCGTGTGCCCGGCGGCAGCGTGGGCGCGGTCGAGCCTGGCATTGATCTCGGCGGATCGTACGGAGGCGAACGACAGTTCCGGGATGCTCGCATCGACGTCCGCCGGGCTTTCAGCTATCGCTCGGTACGAGGTTGCCACCACCACACTCCTGAGCTCGTCGTCTACCCTGCGGGGCCGATCCACCAGCAGGTTCGACGGTAGGCGAAACACGACCTGCGCGTTTGCGGGTCGTGCGTCGTCGCGGTGCTCGTTATCAGATCGTCGTCATCATGACGGGTTGCCGACATCGGCTAACGAGCGGCAATCGTCGCGTTCAGTCGGGCAGCCGGGACATCTCGAGCAGGGTGAGACCGAGGACATCGATGCGGGCGAGCACGCCGCGCATGGCGGTGCTGTCGGCGAGCTCGCCGTACAGGGTGGTGGTGCCGGTGGCCGAATGCGCGCTGCGCCGAAGTTCGGGAAAAGCCGCGACGGCACGGTCGGTGAGCTCGCCCTCGACGACGAACTGATAGCGAACCGCACCTGATGTCGGCATGTACCCCAGTGTCGACGCCCACCGCGGCGACCGCCTCATCCGCACGGGATGATTCCGGCGCCACCTGCGGCGAACCGGTCGGCCCCAGTTTTAAACATTCGTTTTTCTGTTTCCCGGACAGCGCGGTGA
Organism: Nocardia sp. NPDC060259; assembly: GCF_042728775.1. NCBI lineage: Bacteria > Bacillati > Actinomycetota > Actinomycetes > Mycobacteriales > Nocardiaceae > Nocardia > Nocardia sp. NPDC060259. Next base: position 517 of record NZ_JBHXAY010000044.1, on the reverse strand, counting down.
TCGGCTCGATAGTGTCGCGCACACCCACAGCGGTGGGACAGCGCGAACCAGGAGAACTCCATGAAGACCAACGCACGGCGGGCAGGCTTCGGACTCACAGCTTTCACCGCGGTCGCCGCGGCCGCGGTGCTGGTGGCACCGCAGGCCTCGGCGCTCGTGCAGGGCGTCACGGTCAGCGGCACCACCCACTACGTGGGCACCGCCTACACCGTCACCGCCGATGTCACCGCGACGTCGTTCCTGTTCAAGGTGACCTTCACCGACAACGGCACCCAGATCGGCGAGCCGGTCGCGGTCTCCGACGGCAAGGCCACCATCACCTGGACCCCGTCGACCCCCGGATCGCACGAGATCAAGGCGGTCCAGGAGCTGATCAGCGCCAAGACCGTCACCGTCGAGGTCAGCGCCGCGCCGACCACCCCCGGCGGCGGCACCGGATCGGCCGACCTGGGCGGACTGCTGACCGGCTCGGCGGGCTAGCTCGCCGCGCCTCGACGGCCGCCGCGGACTACCGATC
>NZ_JBHXAY010000043.1:34357-52989 GCF_042728775.1 Nocardia sp. NPDC060259 | reverse complement strand
CTCCGACTTTCGTGGGCAGCGTCAGATGTGTTTATGATACAGGTCCGGAACAGAACCGGCTGATTCGCGATCGCCCGCAACACCGCCGCGCGACCGGAGCGGAACAGATCGTCGGGCACGTGCCCGTACTCGACCCGCACGGCGGCGGCGTAGGCCGCGTAGCTGTCCGGGTCGCCTCCGAGCACGACCAGGTCGGCATCGCAGAGCACCGCGCCATTGGCGTCGCCCGCTTCGGAGTCGTGCCCGCGCGTGAGCAGCACGAGCCGCACCACCTCGGCGACGAGTTCCTTTCCAGCGCCGAGGGATTCGAGGACGTCACGCGCGAGGTCGGCACTGCGCTCCTCGTTGTCGGCCCGGTCGACAGCGTAGATCGCGTCATGGAAGAAGGCGGCGTAGCGGACGGCGTCGATATCGGTTGCGCTGTCGGCCAATTCATCGATCGCCTGGAGCATCGTCCGCAGGTGGGCGACGGTGTGATATCGGCGGTGGGGCTCGGCGTATCTGGCGATGATCCCGGCCCCGAGCTGTACGGAGTCCGGGCCTGCCAAGGCGGTCCAGCGATCGAGCAGATCCAATGACGACGTCATGGTTCCAGTTTCGGCCGACCCACGCCACCCGACAACCGGTTTCGGTGTGACGATTCCGGTACCGATCCGATGCCACCGGAAATGCCATGGCACGAGCGATATTCCGGTGCCGTCGGGCCGCGGCGGGAATGCCGGGGAACTCCGGGACGTTCTTCCGCAGCGTGACCGATACCGCAGTGCTTTCCGATGAGCTGAAGTCATATCTGGACGAGGAGAAGGTCTACGCGACCGTCGCCACGCTCGGAGCGAACGGGCATCCGCACCTGACCGTGGTCTGGATCAAACGCGATGGCGACGACCTGCTGTTCTCCACCACCGTCGAGCGGCAGCAAGCCAAGAACCTGGTGCGCGACCCCCGGATCACGGTGATGGTGAACCCGCCGGAGCGGCCGTTCCTCTACGCCGAGATCCGTGGCACGGCGACGACCGTCCCCGATCCGGAGCGCGAGCTGCCCGACGAGATGTCGCTCAAATACACCGGCAAGCCCTACCGCGAGTTCAATCCCGCCTCCGTGCACGACGGGGAGCGCGTCATCGTCCGGATCACCCCGCGCCGGGTCGCCGGTCGCCTGTGATCAGCTGCGCTGGGCCTCTTCCTGCGCGTGCTGGGCCTGCACCAGCTGCTGCGGGGTGTAGCGCAAGCTCAGCGCGACGAGCGCGGCCAGCACCGCCAGCCCGGAGCACACCAGCAGCACCAGCGCGTACCCGCTGTTGAGCGCGTCGATCTCGGTCGGGGTCATGTTCGCGGCCAAGCCGTCGCGGCCGCCGAGCGAGAGGGTGCGCGAGGCGGCGATCGGGCTGAGCAGGCCGATCGCGATCGGCGTCGCCAGGCTCATAAACATCTGGCCGACCGCCGAGAGCGGGCCGATGTTCGACGGCGGCACCCCGACCAGCACACACAGCGGCGCCAGCACGATGGCGACACCGACACCGAAGCCGATCACCAGCAGCAGCGCCAGCAGGGTCGGCAGGTACTGCACGTGCCGGTCCAGCGTCGACCCGAACAGCAGCCCGCAGGCCAGCACGACCGCCGCCGCCGACAGCAGCCAGCGCGGCGCGATCACCAGCGCCGCCTTGGACGCCACCGCGCCACCGACACCGATGCCGATGGTGAACGGGATCGAGGCGACACCGGCCTGCAGCGGGCTGTAACCGAGCACGTTCTGCAGCAGCTGGGCGACGAAGAACGTCATCGCGCCCAGTACCGCGCCCGCCAGGAAGATCAGCGCGAAGGTGGCGACCCGGTCGCGGCTGTCGAACAGCGACCACGGCAGCAGCGGATCGGACTGGCGGCGCTCGGTGAGCACGAAGACCACCAGCAGCGCGAACCCGCCGATCAGCGAGCCGAGGATCACCGGACTGTCCCAGCCCATCGCCGGGCCCTCGGTCGCGCCGAACACGATCGTCGCGCAGGCTAGCGTGCCCAGGATCGCGCCCTTGATGTCGAGCGGAGTGCGGTGGTGGGCGGTGTCGGTGAGCTTGTAGATCGCGCCGAGCACGATCAGCGCGCCGATCGGCACATTGATCAGGAAGATCCAGCGCCAGGAGAACTCGGTGAGCGCACCACCGACGACCAGGCCGCCGACCGAGCCGATGCCTGCCATCGACCCGACGATCGCGATCGCCTGGTTCCTGGCCGGGCCCGGCGCGAAGGTCGTCGCGACCAGCGCGAACGCGGTCGGCGCCGCGATCGCGGCGCCAGCGCCCTGGAAGGCGCGCGAGATCAGCAGCATCGCCTCACCGGTGGCCAGGCCGCAGGCCAGCGAGGCGGCCGTGAACAGCCCGACGCCGTAGATGAGCATGCGTTTGCGGCCGAACGCGTCACCGAGCCTGCCGCCGAGCAGCATCAACCCCGCGAAGGTCAGGCCGTAGGAGGTCACCGTCCACGCGCTGCCCGAACTGGACAGCCCCATCTCCTCCTGCAACCGCGGCAGCGCGAAGATTACGACGGTGCCGTCGAGCACGACCATGAACTGCAGGCCGCTCAGTACGAGGATGGCGAGGCCGAAGGCCCGCTTCGTCACCGGATACTGCATCGTCGCAGCGGGTTTCTCGAGCACAACGAGGCAGTGTAATTGGCGGGGTGGCAACGCACGGGTGCGCGGCCCGTGAAGCTAGTCCAGCCCGAAACCGGCCGTCGGGCCGATGACGATGATCGCGGGCGGGCGGATGCCCTCGGACTTGACCTTCGCGGCGACGGTGGCCAGATCGGCACGGACCACCCGCTGGGTGCGCAGCGTGCCCTCCTGGATGATCGCGGCCGGGGTATCGGCCGGGCGGCCACCGGCGAGCAGCGCGTCGGCGAACTTGTCGATCCGTTCCACCGCCATCATCAGCACGAGGGTGCCGCGCAACTTGGCCAGCGCGGCCCAGTCGACGAGCGAATCGGGATGGTCGGGGGCGACGTGCCCGCTGACCACGACGAACTCGTGGGTCACGCCGCGATGGGTCACCGGGATGCCCGCGGCGCCGGGCACCGAGATCGGGCTGGTGATGCCGGGCACCACCGTCACCGGGATGCCCGCCTCGGCGCAGGCCTCGAGCTCCTCGTAGCCGCGGCCGAACACATACGGGTCGCCGCCCTTGAGCCGGACGACGAACTTGCCCGCCTTGGCGCCCTCGACGAGCGCGAGGTTGATCGCCTCCTGCGCCATCGACCGGCCGTACGGGATCTTCGCGGCGTCGATCACCTCGACATGCGGGCCCAGCTCGGCGAGCAGTTCCGGCGGCGCGAGCCGGTCGGCGACCACCAGATCCGCGCGCGCGAGCAGCCTGCGACCACGCACGGTGATCAGGTCGGGATCGCCCGGTCCGCCGCCGACGAGGGCGACACCGGGGGTCACCGGCTCCGAATCATCGGTCACCACGCCCGATTGCAGCGCTTCGAGCAGCCCGTTGCGCACCGCGGCCGAGCGCCGATGCGCCCCACCGGCCAGCACGCCCAGGGTCAGCCCGTCGTAGCGCGCGGTGGCCGGAGTGACGGCGGTGCCGTCGCGGGCGACGTCGGCGCGCACGCAGAAGATCCGCCTCGCCGTCGCCTCGGCGACCACCGCGGCATTGGTCTCGGGTTCGTCGGTGCAGGCCATCGCGTACCAGGCGCCGTCGAGATCGCCGTCGGCGTAGGCGCGCAGCTCGACGGTGAGCTGGCCGGCGGTCGCCATGCCCTCGACGGCCGGGGTGACCGCCTTGCTGACCACGTGGACATCCGCGCCGGAGGCCACCAGCAGACCGAGCCTGCGCTGGGCGACCGTACCGCCGCCGACCACGACGACTCTGCGCCCACGCAGATCGAGCCCGACCAGGTAGTTCGGGTCTCCGGTGGGCGGGGTCGATGCGGTGTCAGACGTGTTCGGCACAATGTCGGAGCCTAGTTCCTGGCTCGCCGGACACCGAACGGGCCCGCCGACATCCGCGTCGGCGAGCCGCTGCCGGCCGTCTTCCTCGGCGACGCTCGGTGGTCACCTGCCGACCTCAGCCGACGTACGGGTTGTTCTGCACCCAGCGGAAGTCCGTGCCACGCAACGGGAAACTGTCGAGATCCAGGCGGTCGAGCGTGACCGTCACCGGGCGGCCGTCGAGCTCGCCCCGCAGCGTCAGCCGGTCGTCGGCGGGCCGGTCGACGGTGAAGGTCGTGGTGGCCGCCGGCGGCTCGCCCGGTCCGGACGGTGCGGCGGCCAGCGTCATCGTGTGCGCCTCGGTGTCGAACGTGGCGACCACCGGCACGACCGCATCGTCCATCCGCTGATAGCCTGCCGAGCCCGCATCGATGATCAGGCGCTGCCAGCGCACCGGATCGGTGGTCAACGGCGGCACCGGGCTCGCCTCGGCGGTGAACTCGGCGACCTCCCAGATGCCGTAGAGCTCGGGTTTCGGTGTGCCACCGCCGTATTCGTCCCATTGCTGCGCGGCGAGGTAGATCAATCCCCCCGTGACCCGCAGCCCGGCCGCGAGCTGGACCACAGCCGCCCACCGGTTCCTGCGCGCGGAGCCGAACAGCGGCGGCTGCACCATCGGCCCCGAATCGCGCTCCAGCACCAGCACATTCGCGAGCCTGCGAGCCTGCGGAGCGAGCAGCACCAGGCTCATCAGCAGCAGATGCCCGGACAGCATCTTCACCGGCACGTCGAAGGTCAGGTTCAGCAGGAACACCTGCGCCATGCTGATCACGCTGAGCATCGCGCCCAGCGTCGCGGTACGCGCCCAGAACAGCAGCAGACCGGCGAGGACCTCGGCCCCGCCCAGCGCCATCTCGTAGGCGGGCGAGGACCCGACCTGTGTCCACAGCATCGACATCGGGCTCAGGTCGCCGACTCGCGTGAGCAACGTGGTGAGCGCGGGCTCCGGCATCTGGGTCGGGATGAGCTTGGCGAACCCGTAGAACAGCATCTGCCCGCCGACACACAGCCGGAGCACCGTGAGGAACCAGCTCAGCAGCCGGGGATAGGCGAGCCTGCGCCGGTCGAGCACCGACCAGACGACGGTGATCAGCACGGCCGCCACCAGCACCAGACCGCACTGGATCCAGATCGCGGCCTGATCGCCGCTGCCGTTCATGGCCAGCTCCGCCTCCACCCCGAAGACGTGCTCGCCGATCCAGCTACTCACCGGCGCGAGCGAGAGCATTTGCCACGCGATGGCCTCCTCGGGCAGTTGCAGCGCGAGCACACCGAGGAAGACGAAGCTGATCTGCGCCATCCACAGACAGAACAGACCCAGGTAGGTGACAGCGAACCGGAAGGCGAGCCGCGTCACCGGGTGCCAGGTCGGCGCGGGTGGCGGCGGGCTCGCGATGTCGTCGTCGGCGCGCTCCGTGATCACGGCGGTCACCGTTGCCTCCTCGTCGAGTTCGATTGCTACCGAAGCTAATCGGCGTCGCGAGCGGGCGCGTCGGGGAAAACCCCGATCTTTGCGGTGTCAACCCTGAATCTCACTCACCGACGGCCCGCTAGGCATTCCGGTCGGTCTTCCGGTACGCCGGTATCGAACGTGTTTCAACTTGCCGACAGGGGTACACATGTCCGACGATCCGGACCTCACCGCACAACAGTCGCTCACCGTCACCGAGCGTGATCTCGATGAACTCGCCGAGCAGTTGTCGCAGTGGCTGGCCGGCAAGGTCGGCGCCGACGCACCGCCGAAGGTCGGCAATCTGAGCAAGCCGTCCACCGGCGGCATGTCGAGCACCACCATCCTGTTCGACGCCGAGTGGTCGGTCGACGGTGTCGCCGGGGGCGGTTCGTTCGTGGCCAGGATGGCGCCCGAGGACGGCTCGTTCCCCGTGTTCCAGTCCTACGACCTGCCGCTGCAGTACCAGGTGATGGCCGGGGTCGCCGAGGCCTCCGACGTCGCGGTACCGCCGCTGCGCTGGCTCGAACTCGACGAATCCGTGTTCGGCACACCGTTCTTCGTCATGGAGAAGGCCGAGGGCCGGGTGGCCGCCGACAACCCGCCGTACGTGTTCTTCGGCTGGGTGTTCGACGCGACGGTGGCCGAGCGCGAGCAGATCGCCGACGCGACCGTCGACGTGATCGCCCGCGTCCACGCGATCGACGACATCACCCGCCGCTTCCCGCTGCTCGACGGCGAGGGTTCGGCGCTGCGCAGGCACTTCGAGGCCCAGCGCGACTGGTACCGGTGGGCGCTGACCGACGACGGCGTGCGGATCCCGCTGATCGAGCGGACCTTCGACTGGCTCGAAGCCAACTGGCCCGCCGAGACCGGCCCCGACGTGCTGAACTGGGGCGACGCCCGCCCCGGCAACATCCTGTTCGACGGGTTCACCCCCGCCGCGGTCCTGGACTGGGAGATGGCCACCTTCGGCCCGCGCGAGCTCGACCTGGGCTGGGTGATCTTCATCCATCGCTTCTTCCAGGACATCGCCACCCGCTTCGATCAGCCCGGCCTGCCTGATTTCCTGCGCAAGGACGCGGTGGTCGCGAAGTACGAGGAGCTGACCGGGCACACGGTCCAGGATCTCGACTTCTACATCATCTACGCGGCGCTGCGGCACGCGATCGTGATGGCCAGGATCAAGCGCAGGATGATCCACTTCGGTGAGGACACCGTGCCCGCCGAGCTCGACGACTATGTGATGCACCGGCTCAGCCTCGAGGCACTGCTCGACGGCACCTACGAGTGGGACTGAGAAGGAGACACGACAATGAACGCGATCATGCCCGTCCCCCTGGACGAATACCCGGTCCATCAGACCCCGCTGTCGCTGGCCCGGGTGGCCACCAGCGACCGCAACTTCTACGACCGCTACTACTTCAACGCCTTCGACCCGGCCGGCGACAGCATGCTGATCACCGGATTCGGCGTGTACCCGAACCTGGGCGTGGTCGACGCGTTCGCGACGGTGCGCCACGGTGACGCCCAGCGCAGCGTGCGGTTCTCCGACGCGCTCGCCTCCCGCGATCTGACCACGGCGGTGGGCGGCTACCGGATCGAGGTGATCGAGCCGCTGCACAAGCTACGGGTGGTGTGCGAGCACGACGACCTCGGCTTCGACCTCACCTGGACCGGCGCGCACCCGGCCGTGCAGGAGCAGCCGCACCTGATCCTGTCCGGTACCCGGCCGATCATCGAGGCTTCCCGGTTCGCCCAATTGGGTTCCTGGGCAGGCACTCTCGCCGTCGACGGCCGCGACTACACGGTCGATCCGGCGGTGTGGACCGGCAGCCGCGACCGCTCCTGGGGCATCCGTCCCTCGGGTGAGCCGGAGCCGCCCGGCCGCGCCGCGTCCGAGGGCGCCGGCGGGTTCTGGTGGCTGTACGCGCCGCTGCGGTTCGAGGAGTTCGCCATCGTGGTGATCGTCCAGGAGGACCCCGACGGCACCCGCACCCTCAACAACGCGGTCCGGATCTGGAACGACGGCCGCAAGGAACAGCTGGGCTGGCCCCGGATGCACTGGACCTACGAGCCGGGCACCCGGCACCCGAAGTCGGTGCGCCTGGACATGACCACCCCCGACGGCAAGCCCCTCGAGGTCGAGATCGAGTCCCGCCCCGGCATCGCCCTGCACGTCGGCTGCGGTTACGGCCCCGACCCCGACTGGACCCACGGCCGCTGGATGGGCCGCGACTGGTCGCTGTCGAGCGCCTACGACCTCACCGACCCCGCGATCGTCGCCCGCACCCCCTACGGCGTGATCGACCACATCGGCTTCGCCCGCTGCGGCGACGCCGAAGGCTGGGGCCTGTTCGAGCACGCCTCGATGGGCCGCCACGACCCCACCGGTTTCGCCGATTGGTCCTCGGTCGCCCCCTGAGGCAACCGATCTTTCGCGCGAGAGGATAGGCGCCGCCGCGACAACGAGGTCGCGGCGGCTCCGATTTCCTATGCGGCCGTGGCGAAGTCGGCCAGCAGCGACGGAACGGCGGCATCGAAACCCGCCACGTCGAGCATGCCCGCGTCGTCGGGATCGGCGATGCTGAACTTCGTCGCGGTCATCCCGACCACCACGAGCTTGGCCCGCGGGTTCACCTCGCGGCGGTAGCGGGCCAGCGCCTGGTGCGGGTGCACCGAGCCCGCCCAGGTCTCGTTGTCGGTGTAGATCGAGAACACGTCCACCTCGATGCCCTTGTCCAGCGCGTGCAGGATGGGCAGCGAGCAGTCGGTGCCGCCGAACGGCAGACCCGACACCGCGCGCACGGCGTCGTCGAGGCGCTGCCGTGGCGAGATCGCCAGCGGGGACAGGTTGTGGGCTCCTTGCCAGCCCGCTCCCGCCGAGGTGAACCCGACGATCTGGTGCCGCTCCTCGGTGCGCGCGGTGACCAGGGCGAGCGCGGCCGAGGCCTCGCGCGCCGAGAGCGGCAGACCCGAGATCGGCGAGGTCATCGAACCCGACACGTCCAATGCCAGCAGGTGACGAAGGCCGGTCGGCCGCACCGTCTCGAAGGCCGCGTAGAACGCGGTGTCGAGGGCGTCGACGACCGGTGCCGACGGCGTCCAGGTGCCACTACCGCGCGCCGAACGCCCCGCGGCGTAGGTGCGCAGCGCGATCAGCACCGAGACCGGGTGGACCCGCGCCTTGCGCAGGCGCTCGGGGTCGGTGAGCTGTGCGCAGACCGCGGCGGTGCGCGGCCCGAGCGGGTCGAGCAGACCGAGCCGGGTCAGGCGCGGCAGCTGACGCAGCAGTGCCGTCAGCGGAAGACCGTTGTCCAGCAACGCCTCCCACATTTGCGGTGCGCTCAGCGCGGCGTTCGGCAGCATCTCCCAGCTCAGCCGGTACTCGCGCACCAGCTCCGGCACCTGCTCGATCGGCGCGGACTGCGCGCGCTGGAAACCGTCGACCAGGGCGAGGCCGTCGAGTTCCGGTGTGCGACCGCAGATCCAGTCGAACAGCCTGCGCCGCTCGTCCGGTGGTCTACTGCAGCAACCAGATTCCTGACCCGCATGCAATAGGAGTCGTCCACCAGCGCTGAGCTATTGGCTGATAGCCTGCCACGATGCCGGGGCGCCAACGGACGCCCCGAGTTCACCATCCACTCCCGAGGGGACCGAGTAGGTCGGAGTCGGCGATGCCATCGGTAAAGTACGTCGTAGGTAGCGTCTGGGGACGCAAAGAGATTGTTTCAGCAGCTGGCAAGAACAGATATAACCAGCCAGTTTACATGTGGCGATGTATCCCTTGCGGTACAGTCTACGGACCGCGCACGGGGACTGACATCAGCCGATCTCCGTATTCGAAGTGCTGCCCAAAACGCGGTATGGAAAAGCCGAACTATCGTGGCTTCAACGGAGTTACTGGAAACTACATCGCTAAGGTGAAGGCCAGCGCGCGCGCCCGCAGGATTCCATACGATGTCACCGCTGAACAACTTTGGGATATCTGGGTCTCCCAGTCGGAGACCTGCGTGTACACCGGTCGCGCGCTGACGCTTGGCATCGACGCATCACTAGACCGGATCGACAGCACCGGCGGTTACGTCCCCGGGAACCTCCAATGGCTACACAAGAATGTCAACAAGATCAAGTGGGAAATGACCGAGCACGAATTCCTGTCTATTTGTCTAGAGATCGTGCGCCACACCGGTACCGATGAGTTCCGGAAATTGGTCTCCGCCAGGAAGTTCGACCAGGATCGACCCGATACCGGTCCACATATCCGGCCGAATCCGGTCCGTCCTGCTCCAGTGCACCGCAGCCGCGCGGCGGGCGTGTGTTCCCGACCGGAAGGTGCTCTACCAGGCTGAGCTACCACCACCATGCGGTGGCGGGCAGGATTCGAACCTGCGACATCCCCAGTGACAGTGGTAACCGATCGAATCCGGTCCGCCGTGCGGCTGCTGATCATGACGGTACTGGGCGTGCGCGATCCTGCCCAGCGAATTAATTCGGCCGTCCGGCGGCTGTCGCGACGGCGACCACCACGCCGTCGACAACCGTGCGGCCACAAACAAGTTCGCCGCTTCCCGCCAGCAGTGCCGCCGCCTCCGCGACATTGGGTGTGCCGACGAACTGTGCCGTCAGAGGCGATCGGTACGGTGCGTCGGTTTCCGCCAGTTGCGCTGCGCTGAAGCCGATCACCGGAATACCGAAAGTTCCCGCGGCCGCTTCGATGCCGGGTTCGGTCGCCCGCCGATCGATGGTCGCCAGGCACGAAATCGCGGCGGTGTCGCCGACTACCGATTCCACCGCGTGCACGATCTGTTCCGCTCGGGTCCCCGGCCGGAAACCGAGGCCGACAACCAGTGCGGGATCGGCGAATTCATCCGGCCGCCGGTGATCACCGCTGTCCGCCGGTAGTCCTGGTCCTCTGCCGCGCGGCGTATGTTGTGCGCCGCAAGCCGGTATCGAATCCTCGAGCGGCGTCGACGGACCGTCGGCAGGCTGGGTCATCGGCGGGCCTGTCGATTCCGCATCAGTGATCGAATCGGCGTGCGGCGGCGACGAATCGGGTGATGGCGTCGGGGTTTCCCGCCGGGTGGGTGTGCAGGTAGGAGGCGTGGACCTGGCGGACCACCGCACCCTCGGTGACGGAAGTTGTTGTGCGCCAGCCCCAGGCGGCGTTCTCGGGGCCGGTGCGGGTGAGGCGGGTGCGGTGGAATTCGTGGCCACGGACCCGGGTGCCCGCGCGCCAGAGGGTGGAGTCGTGCAGTGCGACCGCGTCGCGGTAGCCGAGGGTCAGGCGGGGGCCGAATTCGGCGTCGGCGTCGATGACGCCTGCCATCGGGTGACCGTCGAGGGAGCGGGTGAGGTAGAGCAGGCCCGCGCATTCGGCGTGGATCGGCAGGTCGCGCGTGGCGCCTTCGGCCACGGCGGTGCGCAGTTTCTCGTTGGCCGACAGTGCGCCCGCGTGCTCCTCGGGGAAGCCGCCGGGCAGCACCAATCCCGCGGTGCCGGAGGGTAGTTCGTCCGTCAGCGGATCGAAGACCACCACCTGGGCACCCGCCGCGATCAGGAGTTCGCGGTGTTCGGCGTACCCGAAGGTGAACGCCGGTCCGCCCGCCATGGCTATCAGCGGGCCACTGCCGGTGGCACCGGGGCCCGGCGTCGTGGTCCGAGCACCCGCCGCGCCCACAGATCCAGCCGATGCGCCCCGCCGCTCTGGCACAGGGTCGCCGTCGACGACCGGGCTTCCCCCAGCACCTGTGGTGCCGACGACTGCGGCGGCCGGTCCCGTGCGCGCTTCGCCGGGAGCGTGGTCGGCCGCGGCCAGTTCCGCCGCAGGATCCCAGGCCGGGCCCTGGACCGATCCACCCGCGAGGTCGACGATCGCCTTCAGATCGATGTGAGCCGCGACGAGTTCGGTCATCGCGTCGACCGCGGCGGTGGCGGCAGTGCCGTGTTCGACGGCGGGGATGAGGCCCAGATGCCGTGAGGGGACTTCCAATTCGGCCATACGGGGCAGCGCGCCGAGAACGGGGATGCCGACGCGGTCACACGCTGCGCGCAGGACCTGCTCGTGGCGTTCACTGCCGACACGGTTGAGGATCACCCCACCCAACCTGACCGAGGAGTCGAAGGTGGCGAAGCCGTGCAGCAGTGCGGCCAAACTCTGGGAGTGCCCGCGCGCGTCGACCACCAGCACCACGGGCGCGCCGAGCAGACTCGCGACCTGCGCGGTGGAGCCTTCGGCGACCGCCTCGGTGCGGTTCTCGTCGATCCGGCCGTCGAACAGGCCCATCACGCCTTCGACCACGGCGATATCGCAGCCGTGCGCGCCGTGCCGGTACAGCGGGACCACCCGATCCTCGCCCACCAGAACGGGATCCAGATTGCGGCCGGGCCGCCCGGCAGCGAGTCCGTGATAGCCGGGGTCGATGTAGTCGGGGCCGACCTTGAACGGCGCCACCCGATGACCGGCCCGGCGCAGCGCACCGATCAGGCCGGTGGCGAGAGTCGTTTTTCCACTGCCGGACGCCGGGGCGGCGATCACCACCGCTGGTGCACTCATCCCAGGCCCCGAGCCCAGGCGACAGGGAGGCCCGCGTCCGTCACGGTGACAGTCACCATTCGATACCGCGCTGGCCCTTGCGGCCCGCGTCCATCGGGTGCTTGACCTTCGTCATCTCGGTGACCAGGTCGGCGGCGTCGATCAGCGCCTGCGGTGCGTCACGGCCGGTGATCACGACGTGCTGATTGCCGGGACGGTTCGTCAGCGTCTCGACGACCTCGTCGATGTCGACCCAGCCCCACTTGAGCGGGTAGGTGAACTCGTCGAGCACGTAGAAGCGGTGCTGTTCGGCGGCCAGGCGGCGGGCGATCTCCTGCCAGCCCGACAGCGCGGCGGCGGCGTGATCCTCCTCGGTGCCGTGCTTACGGGTCCACGACCAGCCCTCGCCCATCTTGTGCCACTCGACCGCGCCACCGGCGCCGGTCTGCTCGTGCACGGTGCCGAGCGTGCGGAACGCGGCTTCCTCGCCGACCTTCCACTTGGCGCTCTTCACGAACTGGAACACGGCCACGTCGAAGCCCTGGTTCCAGGCCCGCAACGCCATCCCGAACGCGGCGGTGGACTTCCCCTTGCCCGGGCCCGTGTGCACGGCCAGCACCGGCTGATTACGCCGCTGCCGTGTCGTCAGACCGTCCTCCGGCACGACCTCCGGAACACCCTTGGGCACGAAGACTCCTTCTCGTCGGCGCGCTGACGCGCGTGTTCGCGGCCAGGTGACCACGCCGCATCTCGTGCGGGCTCCGGTGCGGCCGATCGCAAACCATTTCTATCAGGGCGGGTAACAACGTCCGTTCCCTGTCACCCCACCAACGATCACGCGGGGGCTCAGACACCCGGCATCGTGCACACCACACGCCAACGCTCAGCAAGCTCAGAACCCAGCAGCGCCGAACGCCGCGACGGATGGGGCTCCGAACCTGACACCGCCACCGACTTCACTCGAGCACGCCGCGCAGCCATTACGCCGCGCGCGCCGCAGCGCGGCCGGTGGTGCGGACGACGTCGGCGACGGTATCCCCGGTGAGTTCGTCCAGGCGCAGATACCGGGCGCGCAGGTCACGGGACAGTTCGGCGGCGAGGCCGAGGCGGATCATGCCGCGTTCGCAGTCGATGACCATGGCGGTGTGGCCTTCGCCTGCGAGCAGGCGAGCCGCGGTGCGGGCGCGGGGCAGCGGGTCGACGCCGCCGGTGGCGCGGCCGTCGGTGAGCAGCACCAGCATCGGGCGGCGGCGGGGATCGCGGACGTGTTCGCGGGCGATCACCTCACGCGCCTTCAGCAGGCCCGCGGCGAGCGGGGTCTTGCCACCGGTGCGCAGGCCGGCCAGGCGGCGAACGGCGATGTCGACCGAGGAGGTCGGCGGGAGGACGAGTTCGGCTTCGCTGCCGCGCACGCTGATCACGGCCACCTTGTCGCGGCGCTGGTAGGCGTCGCGCAGCAGGGTGACGATGGCGCCGGTGACCGCGGTCAGGCGGTCGCGGGCGGCCATCGACCCGGAGGCGTCGACGACGAAGACGACCAGATTCCCTTCGCGCCCTTCGCGATACGCGCCACGCAGGTCCTCGGCGGCAAGCGCTAGGGGGCCACTGAACCGGCCGCGCTCGAATTGTCTTGGGGCGGCCGCGAATACGGTCCCGAGCAAGTGCAGGCCGGTGGAGGTATCGGTATCTGGGCGCACCATCCGGCCGGTGCGGGTCTGGGCGCGGGATCGACGGCCCGGCGCACCTTCGCCGATGCCGGGGACCTCCCAGCGCGGCGCGGGCTTCGCCACGGAACCCGGTGTGCCCGAGATCCCTTCGGCCGCGGGCCTGGACCCGCCACCGCCACCGTTGGGTCCGCCCCCGGGGTTGTCCTCGGGGCCACCGCCGTCGGGGCCGCCGTCGGGATCGTCCGGTCCGTCGCCGTCAGGACCCTGGTCGACCGGTCCCTCGGGACCGCGGTCGTCCTCGGCGCCGTCGAGATCACGGCGATCGGGGGCTCCCCCCGCGTTCGCCGGGCGCCGACCAGCCGAATCGTCGTTCTCACCCTGTCCGGGAGCGTCGTCCCGCGGATCGGCGACGCCGTCGTCGCCGCCGGTCGCGGATTCGTCGAATCCCGCAGCCTCGGCGGCATTCTCGACCTCGTCGGCCGCCGCCTGCATCGCGTCGTCGAGCTGCTGCTCACTGATCCCCGGCTCGTCGAACGGATCGCGCCGACGTCGATGCGGCAGAGCCAGCTGGGCCGCGATCCGCACATCGTCCTCGGTGACGCGATCGCGCCCACGCCACGCGGCATGCGCGGTCGCGGTGCGCGCCACGACCAGATCCGCGCGCATCCCGTCCACATCGAAGGCCGCGCACAGCGCCGCGATCCGGCGTAGCTCGGTATCGTCGAGCGCGATCTCGGGCAGCCGGTCGCGCGCGGTCAGAATCCGTTCGGCGACAACCTGATCGGCGTCGGCGTAGCGCGCGGCGAACCCGGCCGGATCGGCCTCGTAGTCCAGGCGCCTGCGCACCACCGCCATGCGGGTGTCCACCTCGCGGGAGGCGGCCACGTCGACGGTGAGGCCGAACCGGTCAAGCAGCTGGGGCCGCAGCTCACCTTCTTCGGGGTTCATGGTGCCGACCAGGACGAACCGCGCCGGATGCGAATGCGAGACGCCGTCGCGCTCGACATGGACCCGGCCCATCGCGGCCGCGTCGAGCAGCACGTCGACCAGATGGTCGTGCAGCAGGTTCACCTCGTCGACGTAGAGCACGCCGTGATGCGCCGCCGCCAGCAGACCGGGGCGGAACGCCTGCTCCCCGTCGCGCAGCACCCGCTCGAGGTCCAGCGAACCGACCACGCGATCCTCGGTCGCGCCGACCGGCAGCTCCACCAGCCGCGCGGGGCGCGCGCCGGTTTCGTCGACCACCGGGGGCAGCAGTTGGGCCAGCGCCCGCACCACGGTCGACTTCGCGGTGCCCTTCTCGCCGCGCACCAGCACACCGCCGATCCCGGGGTGCACGGCCGACAAGATCAACGCCAGCTGCAGCTGTTCCTGCCCGACCACCGCCGAGAACGGGAACCCCGCCTCACCCGCCGATCGAGCGGCGGTGTGCGGACCAGCGGCGACATCAGCAAAACCAGGCACGCACCCACTCTATGCGCGAGTCTGATCATGACCCGCGCCGGGCAGGCACGGCCCGAGACCGGCGTCATCGTGCAATCGACGCGCTTCGAGTCAGAATACTGATCGGGACGACCCGCTTTGCACGATTCCGCCGGGTTTGCCGCGTGGGTTATCCCCGGTGCATCGGGATATGCGGGATGCCGTCGTCGAGGAACTCTTCGCCGTCCGGCGAGAACCCGAAAGTGGCGTACATGTCCACCAGGTAGGACTGCGCGTCGAGCCGGACGGTCGCCGATCCGGTCTCGGCCAGCGCGGCCCGCAGCAGCCGGGCGGAGTAGCCGCGCCCGCGGGCGGGCACGGCCGTGCACACCCGGCCGATACGGAAGTCGTCGTGCTCTTCGAGCAGGCGCAGCGTGGCGATGACCTCGCCGTCGTCCTCGAACCACAGGTGCCGGGTCGTCGGCAGCAGGTCACGCCCGTCCAGCTCGGGATAGGCGCATTCCTGCTCGACGACGAACACGTCGACGCGAAGCTTCAACAGCCGGTACAGGGTGGCGGTGTCGAGATCCGCCGCCCATGCCCGCCGCACGACGACCGGCGACATCGGCTCCGCTATCGCACCTTCGCGAAACCGGCGGCATCCTGCTCGGTGGTGGCGTTCACCTTGTCGAGCTCGAGCGACTTGGTGGTCCAGTCCCACACTTCCTGGAACAGCGCCTGGTTCTCCGAGAGCTTCACCCCGAGCGAGGGGATCATCTGCTTCAGCTGCGGGGTCCACTGCGCGTACTCACGCGGGAAGCAGCGCTGCATCACGTCGAGCATGGCGGTGACACAGGTCGAGGCACCCGGGGAGGCGCCGAGCAGACCGGCGATCGAGCCGTCCGCGGCGGAGATGACCGCGGTGCCGAACTCGAGCACACCGCCGACACCCTTCTTCCGGATGACCTGCACGCGCTGACCGGCGGTGATCAGCTCCCAGTCGCGGCCCTCGGCACGCGGCAGGAACTCCTCGAGCACGCCGACCTTGCCGTTCTGCGACTTGAGCAGCTCGCTGATCAGGTACTTGGTCAGGCCCATCTCGGTGAGGCCGACACCGACCAGCGAACCGATGTTGTTCGGCTTGATCGACTTGAACAGGTCGGTGTTGGAGCCGTCCTTGAGGAACTTCGGGGTCCAGCCCGCGTAGGGGCCGAACAGCAGGCCCTTGCGGCCGTTGATGACGCGGGTGTCCAGGTGCGGCACCGACATCGGCGGCGCGCCGACGGCGGCCTTGCCGTACACCTTGGCCTCGTGCGCGGCGATGAGCTCCGGGTTGGTCGAGCGCAGGAACTGGCCGCTGATCGGGAAGCCGCCGAAGCCCTTGGCCTCTTTGATGCCCGACTTCTGCAGCAGCGGCAGCGCGCCACCGCCGGCACCGACGAAGACGAACTTCGCGTTGATCGTGCGGGACCGGAAGGTGCGCAGGTTGCGGACGGTGACGTTCCAGGAACCGTCGGCCTGCTTGTCGAGGTCGCGGACCTCGGTGCCGAAGGCGATCTCGCCGCCGGAGTAGCCGACGTAGGCCAGCAGCTGCTTGGTGAGCGCGCCGAAGTCGATGTCGGTGCCGCCGTCGGTCCAGTTCAGCGCGATCGGGTCGGCGAAGTCACGACCCTTGGCCATCAGCGGCAGGCGCGCGGCGAACTCGTCGGGGGTGTCGATGTATTCCATGCCGTGGAACAGCGGGTGCGGCGCCAGCGCCTCGTAGCGCTTACGCAGGTAGTCGACGTTGTCGGCACCGTGCACGAAGCTGACGTGCGGGATGGGGTTGATGAAGCCGGAGGGGTCGTCGAGGACGCCGGTGTCGACCGCGGAGGCCCAGAACTGGCGCGAGACCTGGAAGCGCTCGTTGATGTCGACGGCCTTACCGATGTCGACCGAGCCGTCGGCGTTCTGCGGGCTGTAGTTGAGCTCGCACAGCGCCGAGTGACCGGTGCCCGCGTTGTTCCACGGATCGCTGCTCTCCGCGGCGGCGGCGTCGAGCCGCTCGAACACCGAGATGGTCCACTCCGGCTGCAGCTGCCGCAGCAGCACGCCCAGCGTGGCACTCATGATGCCTGCGCCGATGAGAACTACATCGGTCTTTTCAGTCTTCGCAGCGTTCGACACGGGTACTTCGACTTCCTTGTCCTTCTCAGCTACCCACCGGGGTGAGTTCGCTTGGGCGCGGGCGCTTTGTGGTTTGGTGCGACTCGCGGTGAATCGCCGGGGGGTAGGTTACCCGTCGTTCACCTGTTGCCAATTGTGCACCTCAGCCGTGCGTAGTACTGCAACCGACCTACCGAATGTGATCTAAACCAACACTGCACGTCGCGGTGACCGCGCGATAGATTGAGCGGTGTGACGAACGAAACCTCACTCGAGCCGGCCGGCGCCGCCGAGCGGACCGATGAGCAGTGGCAAACCGATGTCCTCGGCACCGACTACCAGCAGCGCACGCTGCCGCTCGGCCCCGACCCCGACGGTGAGGGCGAGGTGGCGGCCACCCTCGTGCGCTACCTGCCCGACGCCGCGGCCACGGCTTCCGAGCCCACCGTGCTGTACGTGCACGGCTTCACCGACTACTTCTTCCAGGAGCATCTGGCCGAGCATTTCGCTGCCCGCGGCCACCGCTTCTACGCCCTCGACCTGCGCAAATGCGGCCGTTCGCGGCGGGTGGGGCAGAGCGCGCACTACGTCAGCGACCTGGCGCTCTACGACGCCGAGCTGAACGAGGCGCTGCGGATCGCGCGCGAGGAGACCGGCAACGACGTGCTGATCGTCGCGCATTCGACGGGCGGGCTGGTCGTGCCGCTGTGGCTGGACCGGCTCGAGGCCGCGGGCGGCAGCGCGAAGGCCGGTGTCGTCGGCGTCGTCCTGAACAGCCCCTGGTTCGATCTGCAGGGCCCGTCCTACTACCGGACGGTCGGCACCCCGATCATCAACGCCGTCGGCAGGTTGCGCGCGTTCGCGATGATCCCCGGCATGGGCGTCAGCACCGCTTACGGCGACAGCCTGCACCACACCCGGTCGGGTGAGTGGGATTACAACCTGGACTGGAAGCCGCTGACCGGCGAACCGGTGCGGCTGGGCTGGCTGCGCGCCATCCGGCAGGGGCAGACCCGCCTGCACCAGGGTCTGGCGATCGGTGTGCCCGCGCTGATCCTGCGCTCGCGGCTCACCAAGTTCGCCCGCGAGCACAGCCCCGCCGTCGATGTGGCCGACGCCGTGCTCGACGTCAAGCAGATCCAGCGCTGGGCGGGTTGCCTGGGCGAGCGCACCTCGATCGTGCCGATCGACGGCGCCCGCCACGACGTGTTCCTGTCCTCGGAAGCGGTGCGCGCCAACGCTTTCGCCGAAACCGACAACTGGCTCGACTGGCTGGCGGCCTACCGCAAGAGCTAGCTCCGGTGGCGTGGGGGGGCCCGGGGGGCCCGCCCCCCCGCCCCCCAGGCGGGGGGGCCGGGCGCTCGCGGGGGGGCGCGCGTGGGGGGCCGCCGGGGGGGGGTTTTGGACCGCGAGGGGGGGGTGGGGGTTAAA